>JABMPI010000264.1 GCA_013203755.1 Bacteroidota bacterium | reverse complement strand
CATTACAACCAAATCGTTAGCATTCGGCGTCCAGTTTAATCGTGGAATATAAATGTCAGTTTTTTCTCCAATATCTACCGTTGTGGTAGATTTTGATTTAAGGTCGTAAACCTTAACCGAAATACCTGAATTTTTTTCACCTGCTTTCGGATATTTAAAAGTTTCTTCGCCGGGGTATAATTTGTTTTCATTGTATGAAGGAGTTTCTCCGGCATACATTGGCATTGTAAATTCTGGAACTTCAGTTTCGTCGAAACGGATAAATGCAACAAATTTACTGTCGGGCGACCACCAAAATGCTTTATTAAAACCAAACTCCTCTTCATAAACCCAGTCTGGTGTTCCATTTAAAATTTCATTCTTTTTGCCGTCGAAAGTGGCTTGACTTGTACTTCCAAATTTGAGGTTTTTTAAGAAAATATTGTTTTCGCGAACATAAGCTACGCGTGTTCCATCGGGTGAAAATGTGGCCAATTGTTGCGCCCCTTTATCCGAAAGTTTGGTCAGCTCATCGGTAACTGAATTCCATACGTAATATTCGGCTGTAAACGAATGGCGATAAATCTTTTTTGTGTCAGTGGTTAGTAATATTTTTGTTTCATCACGGCTAAATTTGTAATCATTAAACGTCGAAATTTCAGCATCCTCAACTTTCGTAACATCAAAAACAACTGCTGCTTCTTCGCCGGTTTTGTAACTGTATCTTACAATTTTTGTGCTGTTTTCGAGAGTGGTATAATGAATTCCATCATTCATCGAACGTAATCCGGGAATCGACTGAGCATGAAATGTCCCCTTTATAAAAATGTCTTCGAGTGTTATTTTTTGAGTCGTTTGAGCTTGTGCTGAAATACTTAAAATAGCTGTAAAAACGAAAATTATCAGATTCTTCATTTGTTTTTTTGTTTTAATTCTGAACAAGAAAACAAAAGTAAAAAATGTTGTGTAAGGTAAAAATGAATTTAAGTTAATTAACAAGATTCAAAAAAAAACGTATTCTACTAATACAGCCCCAAAAAATTATTAATCGTTTATCTCAATAATTGCAAAATTTACAAAATCAGACAGTCTGCTATTACAGTTGACTCATTAATAATTCTATTGCTTCAATTTAAACTTTTATAAATATATGCGTGTTAAATACCTTGGAGGGGAGACGTTCTTCTGTTTGTTCAATGGTAGAATGTTTAATACTACTAAACAAACCATCTAAATTAAGCTGAATATGAAAATAAAATTCTTTTGTCCCGGATGGGGAGCCGAAAAAATTCCATTTAAAGATTTTTTGGTTCAAGTTAAAAATGATGGTTTTGATGGGGTGGAGATTTCTTTGCCAATGGAAAAAAAAATGCGGGATGAATGGCTTTTAAGAATAAATGACCTTGGTTTGGAACTTATAGTTCAACACCATGAAACGGATCATGGCACCTATCAGAAATATCTACCAGAATTTACAGATAGATTGTATTGGTTAGCTGAAGCCAAACCGCTTTTTATAAATTCTCAAACCGGAAAAGATTTTTTTTCTTTTGAAGAGAACTGTGCTTTGATTGCAAATGCAGATGAAATAGAGCAAAAAACAGGAGTTCAAATTTTGCATGAAACACATCGTGGAAAATTCAGTTTTGCTTGCAATTTAATGCCGCCATATTTAGATACATTCCCCAACATGAAAATTACTGCAGATTTTTCACATTGGGTAAATGTGTCGGAATCACTATTAGAGTTTCAGCAAAAAACGATTGATAAGATAATCCCAAATGTTTATCATATCCATAGTAGAGTGGGGTACCAGGAAGGGCCACAAGTTAATGATCCGAGAGCACCCGAAAATAAAGAATTTTTGAACAGGCACTTTGAATGGTGGGATGCAATTATTAAGGAACGAATAAAAGCCGGTGACTCTGATTTTACAATTACTCCCGAATTTGGTCCTCAGCCTTATATGCCATTGTTGCCATTTACTCAACAAGCAGTTTCCAATCAGTGGGAAATTAACAAGTTTATGATGACATTACTTAAATCGAGATATAGTACAAACGGAGAAATAACTATTTAAATTATGAGGGCTAAAGGAAAATTTTCATCCCGGCAAATTAGTGAGTATCATGAAAATGGGTACTATATTTTAAAAAATCTACTAAGTGCAGAGGAAGTTAAATTATTAAAGGAAACAGCAAAAACTGACAAAGGACTTGATGAAAATTCATTTAAAAGGGATGACGGAACGGGGGCAAGAGTGCGATTATCTCTTTGGAATCATCCAGGTAGCGGAATTTATGGCAGGATTGCACGAAGTCATAAATTAGTTGATTCAGTAGAACAGCTTCTTAATGATGAAGTGTATCATTATCATTCAAAAATGATTATGAAAGAAGCAAAGGTTGGTGGTGCTTGGGCCTGGCATCAGGATTATGGCTATTGGTACGAAAATGGAGTTCTGTTCCCAGATTTGTGCAGTGTGTATATTGCCGTTGATAAGGCTACAAAAGAGAACGGTTGTTTACAGGTAATTAAAGGATCGCATAAACTCGGACGTATTAATCATGTTCTTGCCGGCGAACAGGCTGGTGCCGATCTTGAAAGGGTTGAAGAAATTAAAAAAAGACTCGATCTTGTATACGTTGAGCTGGAAGAAGGCGATGCGGTTTTTTTTCATAGTAATTTGCTACACCGATCGGATAAAAATGAATCTGAAAATCCGAGGTGGGCAATGATTTGCTGCTATAATATGGCAACTAATAATCCTTATAAAGAAAGTCACCATCCATGTTATACAAAATTGCATAAAGTACCTGATACTGCTATTCTTGATTCCGTCAGGAGAGGAACAAATGAAGAAGTTAATGATTCATGGTTGGAGCCAGGCGAAGATTATAGTGCGAGAGGTTTGGAGCAGAAATAACTTCACCTTAAAAATTATATGAAAATAAGTTGATTCCTCTAGAATAAAGAATTATCAGGATGTATTACTCAAAAAAAAGAACCGTTCCTTCTATTTTTAATTTAGAAGGAACGGTTCTTTTTCTTACCGTCATTTTTTACTGTCAAATTATTCTAATAACTCATAATCGTGCATTTCCTTCATAAAAGTTACAAAGTCATCTTTTTGTTCCGAGTCCATCCATTTCATTGCACTTCGTGGATGTTCGTTCATTGAACCAGTAATTAAATAAGGAATGTGATAACCCCAGTCAATTTTTTCCTGCCAAGGTTTTACGTGGTTTTGAATTACATCTAATAATGGAAGTAACCTGTATTTTGGATTCTTTAAAAATGCAGTTAAAATTTCTATTGGGCAGTTACCTGCACCGCGACCCATACCAAGTAGGGTAGCATCAAGCAATGTTGCACCATTCATTAACGAAGTAATGGTGTTAGACATAGCTAATTGCATGTTGTTGTGTGCATGAATTCCTAACTCTTTTCCAGGAAGTGCTGCTTTATATTTCTTAACTAAATGCTCAATGCTTTCGCAATACAAACTTCCAAAACTGTCTACCACATAAATAATGGGAACGCGTGATTTAGCAAGATCTGCCAGTGCCTGATCCAAATCTACCTCGTTTACTTTCGAAACCGCCATTAAATTAATGGTAACTTCGTAACCTTTGTCCATACAATGTTCAGCCAACCAAACGGCTTTGTCAACCTGGTGAACGTAACATGCCACGCGCATCATGTCAATTAAACTTTCGCTTGCTGGAGGAATATCATCCGGGTCAATCCGGCCAATATCAGCCATTGCCGATATTTTTAAATTGGTGTTATTATCGCCCATAATACGGCGTAAATCTTTATCATCGCAAAATTTCCAGGGGCCTACTTCGTCCCTCGAAAATGCCGACTCACTACTTTTGTAGCCAATTTCCATGTAATCGATTCCTGCTTCAACACATTTCTCGTAAACAGCACGTACAAATTCATCGCTAAACTGCCACTTGTTCATCAAACCGCCATCGCGCACGGTGCAGTCCATCACTTTAATGT
>JABMPI010000263.1 GCA_013203755.1 Bacteroidota bacterium | reverse complement strand
TGAATTTGATGTTGATGGAATGGCGGTTATTTTTGGTAGCCCCGGATTATTCCCAATTCACGATGTGTATAAGCTTTTGAATGAAAAAATGCGAATATGTAAAAAACCAATTTATCCAATTCTTCCATCACTTATAAATGTAAAAGAGGATGTCTCTGATTTTTTGTTGCAAGGAAATGTGAATTTCCCTGATGAAGTACTATTGGGGCGAGCACTTACAAAAGTGATGAAAACACCAAAACCATCAACGGATGAAGTTTTTTTGGAGGGAATAAATATAGAAGCAATTAAACAGATAATTGAAGAGGCTCGGGACGGTTATCAGCCCCCTGAAGTAATTCATAAATTGTTTGATGCTGCTGGAGTTCCAAGAGTGAAGGAGATTGTGGCAATCTCGGAAAGTGAAGCGGTTTTGGCTGCCATGGATATTGGTTTTCCTTTGGTAATGAAAGTGGTTGGCCCAATTCATAAAACAGATGTTGGTGGTGTTGTTTTGAATATTCGAAACTTGAATGATGTACGAACAGAATTTCATCATTTAAATGAAATAAAAGATGCCACAGGAGTTTTGATTGCTCAGATGGCCGCAGGAACAGAACTGTTTTTAGGCGCTACCTACGAACAGAATTTCGGACACATTGTTTTGTGCGGAATGGGTGGTATTTTTGTAGAAGTTTTAAAAGATATTGCATCTGGTTTGGCACCACTTTCGCACAAAGAAGCACTTTCGATGATTACAAATCTAAAGTCATACAAATTATTACAAGGTTACCGGAAACAAAAAGGAGTTAGCATTGAAAAATTTGCTGATATTGCAGTTCGACTCTCCAGTTTACTACGTTTTGCAACAGAAATAAAAGAGATAGACATTAATCCGCTTTTGGGAAATGGAGATGAAATTCTTGCTGTGGATGCGAGGATAAGGATTGAGAAGTGAACAGTTTTTAGTCACAGTCACAGTTTAGTTCAGCGGTTGACTTCAAGTTCACCCGTTGAATAAATGTAAGCTTATGACAAATTTTTTTTTTTGACTTTCTTTCCAAGTAACCAATGACTATTTAATGACTAATGACAAAATTCTAAATATGAACGACGAACAAAACGATTTCTACACTTCAATTTCAAAATACTACTCCGAAATATTTCCATACAATCCCATGCAATTGCAGTTTGTGAAAAACTGTTTAGGTAGTTTAAAGGAAAACCAAATTTTAGACATCGGTTGTGCAACAGGTGAGCTGGCTTTTAAACTAGCAAACGAAGGGGCAAAAATTACAGGAATTGATTTGAATAAGGATTTGCTAAGTCAGGCAATCGGGTGCAGCGGATTCCAATCCGCTGATTCTTTTAAACGCGAATCGGAATTCGCGTCATCCAACCCAAAATTTCAAGTTGGAAATATGTTGGAGTTGGAGACCGATTTTCAATTGCAGCAATTGGATGCGGTTCTCTGTTTTGGGAATACACTGGTTCATTTGCCGACCGTAGAATTAATTCAACAAATGTTAAAAGGAGTACATTCTGTTTTAAAACCGGGTGGTAGAATTTTAATACAAATCCTTAATTACGATTACATTTTAAAAGAACAAATCGCAGAACTTCCTTTAATTGAAACAGAAAACATCAAATTTATCAGGAAATATAAATTTAATATTAATAGCCCGACAATACGTTTTCAAACCGAATTATACCTAAAAAAGGAGCAGCAAATTGTATCGAACGAAACTTCGCTTTTGGCGTTAGGAAGTTCTGAATTAGTTGCTATTATTGAAGAATTAGGTTTTGTAAATGTCGAATTGTATTCTAGTTTTAAACAATCAGTTTTTGGAGGCAATCATATTCCCCTGATTTTAAAAGCCTCTGTTATGTAACCCGATTCTGAATAAATTTAGAAGTACTTTAGTTGATTGTTCTTTTTTTAATCAAAAGAATTCCTCCAGGCTTTGTCTCGGGATTTCATAGAATCTTTCCTGAATTTGTATGTGTTTACAATTGAACCTGAAACCATATTTTTATGGGTGATGTTCCAGAAGAGGAGCTGCCATTTGGTCGCGAACCTACGCC
>JABMPI010000262.1 GCA_013203755.1 Bacteroidota bacterium | reverse complement strand
CCTGATGCGGCTGGTAGTTCTTACAACCTTGGTGCTTTATTTACTGATGCTTCTGGAGGTGCTGCTAACTGGACATTTACCGGTGGTACAAACTACAATGATCAATTATTAGAAACTGTTGATATTATAATTAACAAGGCTGATGCTGAGGTTCTGGTTAAAGGCTATACAGGAACATACGATGCTACTGCACATGGAGCAAGCGGAACAGCATATGGTGTGAATGAAGTTGATTTAACAAATGGACTGACATATAATATTGAGTACACTGATTATCCTGGTGGTAATGTAATTTGGAATTTTGCCGGTGGAACAAACTATCTTGATGAATCGGGAAATGTAGATATTGCTATTACTAAAGCATTGCTTATAATTACTGCTGACCTAAAAGCAATTAAGGAAGGTGAAAATATGCCTGCAATTACATATTCGTTTATTGGCCTAGTAGGGACTGATATTCCTGATAATCCTACTTATACAATGGTCCCTGCAATTTTTAACGGTGCAGGAGTCTATACTATATGTCCTGAAGCAAACGATAATAATTACGATATTACATTGGTTTGTGACAGCCTGTATGTCAATCCATGGGGTCCGGGTACCAAAAAAATCAGGTCATACCTGTATTGTGTTACAGAAAATGAAGATGGTTCTTCAAAAGCAATATTTGGCTGGATTAATGACAATACGGTTCCGGTTTATGTGCCTCGTGGAGAAAACAACTATTTTGCCCCTGGCGAAGCTGCCGACTCCCTTCAACTTCCGGAGCTATTTCCTCCGGGTTCTGGAACCTTTGAAGTTACCTATTCTGGTTCCACTTTAACATGGACCATTAACAGTTACGAATCTGATCATACATCGTCAACCACCACCGGGGTAAATCAAAATTCTCCAAAGTGTACAAAATCTGGACAGATTGCTGCAGCATCTATTGAGCCGGATTTGCAACCCAGCGAGTTAAAAGTATATCCAAATCCGACTAACGGAAAGGTAACCATAAATTTCCAGGATGAACCGGGAACAAATGAAGTAATGGTGCTGGATATATTGGGTAGAACTCATCAGGTGGAGAAAACATGGATTCCTTCAAGTGGATTGGAAATTAATCTGACCAATGTAGTCTCAGGCCTATACCTGATAAAAGTTAATACGGAAGAAACATTTAAAACATTCCGAATCATAAAGCAATAGATGTTTCAAATACACCAATAAAAAAACATAAAAGAGGGATTTTTAACGATCCCTCTTTTAATTGCGCTTAATTGATTTAACCAATATAAATTGATAAAATTTAGTAAATAAATAGAAAAATAAATTGTATTTTAACCCGATATAACTCAATTTTCTCTTATGAGTAAATACAAGAAACTGTTTTACATTGTTCTGGTTCTTTTTTCCATAACAGGTTATACACAGGACGCAAAAACCGATAGTCTTAAAGCTCTCCTTCAAACTACCATGGAGGACAGTACCAAAATCGAACTACTCAATACCATAAGTTACAGCCTGTTTACTTCAGAACCTTCTGAAGCCATAGATTACGGCACCCGGGCAATGGAACTTGCAGAAAAAATCAATTACAAAAAAGGGCTTGCCTATGCCTTTAAAAACATTGGCCTGGGCCATTATATGCAGGGAGATTTTCTGGAAGTTCTTGTTTTCTGGGAAAGGTCATTAACAGCATTTGAATCCATCGATGATAAACTTGGCGTTGCAAATATTCTAAATAACCTTGGAGCAATATATTTTAACCAGGGAGACGATGCAAAAGCAATTGATTTTTACCTGAGATCGCTTAGCGCTTCAGAGGAAATTGGCGATAAGCTGAGAATAGCCACTGCTTTGGTCAATATTGGAGGTGTTTACTATAATAAAAAGGCAACACAAGATAAGGCTCTGGAATACTACCTGAAAGCAATTCCTATCGGGGAGGAACTTGGAGATAAGGGTGCTATTGGTACAGCATCCCTAAATATAGGTGAAATATATCTTGAACAAGGTAATGATTCTATAGCTCTTATATATTTTGAAAAATCCAGGAAAGCATGGGAAGGCACAGGAAGAGTCCCAAATTCATTAACTAACATTGGAAAAGTTTATGCTCAAAGGAGAGAATTTGAAAAAGCCAACCAATATCATAAGCAAGCCATCGAGATTGCCAAACAATTTGATGCAAAACTTGAATTAACCAGGGGTCTGTTGGGGTTGGCTAATTCTTTTAAATTACAAGGAAATGTTAAAGCAGCACTGGAAACTTTCAAAGAAGTTCAGTTAATTGCCAAAGAAATAGGCTCCAATTATGAATTAAAAGATGCATATGAAGGTATTGCACTTACTTATGCTAATCTTTCTGATTACATGAACGCCTTTAAATATCAAACTTTATTTTCAGATATTAAGGACACCCTTTTTAATCTTGAAACTGATGACAAAATAAAAGGGCTTCAGTTTACTTACGACATTGATAAGAAACAAGGTGAAATTGATTTATTAACTCTGGATAAAGAATTGCAGGAAGCTGAAATGGAAAAACAAAGATTGGTAAAAAATGCATTTCTTGCCGGGCTGATTTTAATTTTAATTATTGCATTTATCATCTTCCGCAACTACCTGGCAAAAGTTAAAATCAATAAAATTCTCGACAAACAAAAGGATGAAATTGAAAGCTTGTTATTGAATATTCTACCTAAAAAAATTGCCAAAGAGCTTCGCATTAAAGGTTCTGCTACTCCGCGCGATTACGAAAGTGTTTCGGTGTTGTTTACCGATTTCAAAGATTTTACAAAGATTTCGGCTAAACTTACTCCTGCCGAATTGGTTGCCGAGCTAAATGAATATTTTGTTGCATTCGATAACATTACCGAAAAGCATAATCTCGAAAAAATCAAAACCATTGGAGATGCCTACATGTGTGCCGGTGGTCTGCCCTCTAAAAATAACACGCATCCTTTCGATGCAGTTAATGCTGCCCTTGAAATGCAGGAATACATGGACGAAAAAAACAAAGCCAATGAAGCCCAGAGTAAAGATACATGGGGTTTACGGGTAGGAATAAATACCGGTCCAATTATGGCCGGTGTGGTTGGTCGTAAAAAATATGCCTACGACATTTGGGGAAGTACAGTAAATGTTGCAAGCCGCATGGAATCTGCCGGAGAAGTGGGGAAAGTAAACATTTCCGAAGCTACATTCGAACAGGTAAAAGAGAAATTCAAATGTTTTCACCGCGGCAAAGTAATGGCCAAAAACGTAGGCGAAGTAGATATGTATTTTATTGAAAACGAAATTATTAACGGTTAGTAAAATCATACTTTAAGAGAACAAAGATTTAACAACAGCTTATGGAAGAAAACAAAATGAACAACTTAACACTGGAGGATGGTTCGCGAATTGCAGTTATTGGCGGTGGTCCGGCAGGTAGTTTTTTTACCTATTTTGCCCTTGATTTTGCCCAACTTTTTGGCACCAATATAAGCGTTGATATTTATGAAGCTAAAAACTTCAACAAAGTAGGTCCGGTTGGGTGTAACCACTGTGGTGGAATTGTATCGGAGTCGCTTGTGCAAATGCTTTCGGCAGAAGGAATTGTTTTGCCAGCCAATGTAATTCGAAGAGGGATTGAATCGTATACTTTACATATGGAACAAGGCACAACGGTTATTGACACACCCCTGCAAGAGCAAAGAATAGCTTCTATGTATCGTGGGTTTGGGCCACTTGGTTCAACAGATAACGAACAGCAAAGTTTCGACCAATATTTAATGGATTTGTGTCAAAAGAAAGGTGCCAGAATTATTCAGGAAAAAGTACTGGATATGGAAAAGGAACCTGATGGAGTAATTATTAAAACTAAAAAATCAGCAGATAAAAAATACGACCTAGTTGTTGGTTCTGTGGGTTTAAATCCGCGGTCATTTCAATTATTCAAAAAAATTGCCCCTTCGTTTATTCCTCCAAAAACAACAAAAACCTATATCTGCGAATTTCATTTGGGGAATGAAGTAATAAACGAGTACTTTGGTAATTCCATGCATGTTTTTCTGCTGAACCTGAATAATATAAAATTTGGAGCTCTAATTCCAAAAGGAGAATATGTTACTCTAGTATTATTGGGAGCAGAAATAAATAAGCAGATTGTAGATAGTTTTGTAAATTCGAAAGTAGTTCGGGCGTGTTTTCCTCCGGGCATTGAACTTAAAAGTATTAATCCCTGCCAATGTTTTCCTTCCATAAATATAAAAGCAGCAACTTCCGCTTATTCCGACCGCGTTGTGTTGATCGGTGATTCATCCTCTTCCAAACTCTACAAAAACGGAATTGGTGCAGCTCATATAACAGCAAAAGCTGCAGCCAGAACTGCCATTTTTGAAGGGATTTCCGAATCAGATTTTCGAAAAACATATCAGCCGGAATGTACCGCTTTAAATAGGGACAATGCCATTGGAAAAATGATTTTTTTGGTAACAACCATTATTCAAAAATCTTCAATACTAAAAACCGGATTGTTCCGAATGATCGTAAAAGAGCAGCATAAAACCGGTGATAAACGCAGAATGAGCTCAGTACTTTGGGATACATTTACCGGAAGTGCACCATACACAGGCATTTTAAAAAGAGTTGTTAATCCGCTAGTACTGGCCGCTCTTATCTGGAATATTATAGTAGGAATTTTTAATCCAATAACAATTAATAAAAATGAGAAATAACACATTGGGGCATCTATACCAAGATGGAGAAATAGTAATAAAACAAGGGTCTACAGGCGATTGTTTTTTTGTAATTCAAGAAGGAAAAGTTGAGATAATTGATGAATCAGGAAACAATGAGATTGTTGTTGCAGAGCTTTCAGAGCCTGATTTTTTTGGAGAAATGGGGCTTTTTGAAAAAGATGTACGCTCATGCACTGTGCGGGCCAAGGGTGAAGCAAAGATATTAACTATGGACAAAAAGAGTCTTTACAAATCAATTCAAAAAGATCCTACATTAGCTTTCCGCTTGCTTGAAAAAATGTCGAACAGACTTAGAGAAACTACAAAACAAATTGCTGAAAAGAAATAGTTATTATAATTAAAGTTTATAGTTTCTGATGAATTATTTAAATAAGGATATCATAGATAAAGCCAGAATATGGGTATCAAATATTCTTGACTCTCAGTTACCTGAAAGTTGCGTGTTTCATAATAAGAAACATACATATGATGTTCTGAAGAACGTGGAGGTTATTGGTGATTATTACAATCTTGAGGGAAATGATTTAAATATTTTAAGGTTATGTGCTCTTTTTCATGATGTTGGCTATATAAAAACTTATGCTGATCATGAAAATGAAAGTGCATTCCAGGCAACTCAAGTTTTAAATCAATTGCATGTAGAAGAATCTTCAATTAAAAAAATAACCACTGCAATTTTAGCGACGAAAGTACCTCAAAATCCCAAAGATCTATTTTCTGAAATACTTTGTGATGCAGATTTGATGCATCTTACTTACAACAATTATTTTGAACAAATTGAATTAATGCGTGAAGAATGGACCCTGGCAGGGATTAGAACATTTAATCAGAAGGAATTCCATATTAATTCAATTCAATTTTTCAACTCACATCACTATCATACAGAATATGGGAAGTTGGTATTGCAAGCAAAAAAACAAAAGAACTTAGAACGCATCAAAAGAAAAATAGAAGATTTATAGATATTCATAGCTATTCTGAATTTTATCTATTCTCCATTCACTCAGCTGTTTCACTCGGGTCATCACATTCGATGTCACTCGATTATGAATACTTTCCCACATTCTATTTACTAATTTATGTGCTTCTTTTTCTTTTCCATAAAAATTAAAACTTACGGCAAATACCAATTGTGCTTGTGCCGTTTCACCCAATTCTGCTATTGACGAACGTACATACATAGTAAAAATACCAATGGGATATCCCCCACTACACTTGTATAAAAGATAACGGGCATTGTCAAAATCAAACTCATCGGGCACCCTTTTAATTCGTATCGAGGTAAGATTAAAAAGAGGTATTAAATCAAGTCCGCAAAAGCTTTTCATAAATTTAAATGGATATTTCGACCATCCAAAAGTCAGAATTCTGATTTTTTCAATTTTATTATCAATACGTTCAACTTTCGCAATATGATTTGGCCAACAAGTAGAATCACCATTCCAATTTAGCAATTCATTAAATACATAACTAACAGGAGCATCCACTCCAATCTGATGTATATTCAAAATCGAATTTTTATTTACATCTATCCCAACGCGTTGCCTAACCCGTTGATTATATTCATTTCTATTTTCTTCTGACTCAAATCTTATTAGAGTTTGTTTTTGAGGTTTGTTAATCAGAAAATATTTGATGTCTGATAATATATTTTTACTACTTGAAGGAGGTTTTTTATTTACCAATAACGATGTTTTATTATTCATCAAAAAGGGCACATTAGGAAATAATGTAAT
>JABMPI010000261.1 GCA_013203755.1 Bacteroidota bacterium | reverse complement strand
GGACTATTCCTGCCATTGCCGACCAAACTGTTATTCAGTACGGGCTGGGAATGAAGGTTGGAGATATTCTGATGTACCAAAATGAATTGGGCGACACACTGCGATTAAAATTAATTGCCGGAACAACTCCTTCAATTTTTCAGGGATACGTAATTATTTCAAACAAACATTTTCTTGAAAATTACCCGACAAGTAGCGGAACAAACCTGTTTTTAATTGACGGAAATCCTGAAAGTGAAACACAAATTGGCGAAGAATTACAATCTGTATTCAGAGATTACGGCTGGGAAATGGAATCAACGGCAAAGCGGTTGGTTGAATTTTATTCAGTCACAAATACATATCTTTCTATTTTTCTTGCACTTGGGGCGCTGGGTTTAATTCTTGGAACAATTGGATTGGCAGTAATTCTAGCCCGAACTATTTTAGAACGCCGGCGCGAAATTGCAGTAATGCAGGCAGTTGGATTTTCGACTCAATCTATTTTTCAAACTTTGGTAAAAGAATATTTGCTGTTATTATTCGCAGGAGTTTTAATCGGATTTATTACCGCTGTGGTAGCAACCATTCCCGCATTTCTTTCCTCCAATTCCGATGCTTCATTTAGTACCGTTGCTTTGGTTGTAGCGCTAATTCTTATTAACGGATTTGTTTGGATTATTGGGTTAAGTTGGTTTTCACTTCAAAAGAAAACGTTGGTGACGGGATTGAGTGTGGAGTAGAATAATTATTTGTAGTTGTTAAGTAATGATTATTCACTTTTATATTTAATTATTCTTTATTTTTAGTATTTCTGAGTGATTTCAAATTCAATATTTATATGGCTGTTAGGTTTTGTGCAAGAAGTTTCTTAAAATTGGAAGATAACTTCAAGTAGAATATTTTGAAAAATTCTGACGATACGAATCAAAATCACATTAAAACTCTCGAATCCCAACTTTCGGATATTAAATTTGAATTGGAAGATTTTAAAGACCAATTAAAGGAAGAAAGTGAAAAACGACAGTTCTATCAATTAATTGCAGATTTTACTTTTGGATGGGAACTCTGGTTCGAACCCAAAGGAGAAATAAAATATTGTTCGCCTTCCTGTTTCGATTTAACCGGATTTACTGCCAATCAAATTTTGTCTGCTGAAAGTATTTCCCACTTGTTAGTTTACGAGCCAGATGTAAAAAAATATAACAATTTTATTACCAATTCTCTTGATCAGATGTTGGTTAATCAATCGCTTGAATTTCGAATTTTAACACGTACCAAACAATTGCGCTGGTGTATTTTGAATGTGCGTGGAGTTTATAATAAGCAAGGAAAGTATCTGGGGATAAGGGCGTCAATTCAGGATATTACCCGTTTGAAAAGGGCGATGGGACATATTCATGAAATGGAAGCGGTTAAGATATTTGAAGATCGCTCTAAACAACGATTACAAACCGAGCTTAATTTAAAAGACAGGGAACTGGTTTCGTTTTTGTTACAATTATCGCAAAAGAATGAGCTATTAAAAATGGTCTCCAATCAATTAAAAGAAGTTTATTCTAAAAATTTGAAAAATACAAAGGAGAAGATTTCAGAATTAACTGAATTGTTGGAAACGAAATCTACTCTTTCAATAGACTGGACAATGATTGAGAATCAGGTAGAAAAACTGCATCCTGGTTTTTTAAATAAACTTCAGGTGAAGCACCCATCTATTTCAATAAGAGATAAAAAATTGTGCGCTTATCTCCGTTTAGGGCTTTCAAGTAAAGAGGTTTCAGGACTTCTTGATATTACCCCCAAAAGTGTAGAAATTGCTCGTGTTAGGTTGCGCAAAAAGCTAAGGTTATCTACCAATATTCGTCTTGCTAGTTATCTCTTTCAACTTTAATATAAGGTTTTGTTTATGTATTTGTAATATTTTGTAGTGCATTATTAATTTATAAAATTCATTGTAATAGATAGATATAAAATTAATGATATGTTGCTTGCATCAATAGTGAGTATGTTGTTAGGTATTTTATATTTGAATTCAAGAATTTACAGTAGTTTTGAATTTCAATATAAATAAATAAGAATATGTCTCCAACAAAAAATCAAGTATATCGGAATCTATTCGATGAAGAAATTGGGCAATTGGTATATCAAGGATGTTCGTCTCCCGATTGGAATCTTATTGAAGTCTCATCTGATTTTGTTGCTTCTAACATTGAAAATTGCAAATTCAGCGGACATATTATATTAAACAGTTTTCAAGGCTCGGTAGAATTGGTAGGGGGAATTACCTTTAAAACAGGAATATACAATGCCTGGCTGCACAATTGTGAGGTTGGTAGAAATGCACTAATTCATAATGTTAGAAGTTACATAGCTAATTATAAAATCGAGGAAGGTGTTGTTATTCATAATATTACAACTTTAGCGGTTGATGGTGAAACTACCTTTGGAAACGGCGTAATAGTGGAAGCCATAAATGAGGGAGGAGGTCGTGAAATACCTATTTACGATTATCTATCGACTCATGTTGCGTACATGATGAGTTTGTACCGACATAGACCGGACTTGATTAAGAGGTTAATTAATATGGTTTTGGAGTATGCTAATTTTGTGAAAAGCAATAGGGGAGTAATAGGGGCAAATTCAAGAATATTGAATTGCAATACCATTTTGAATGTAAAAGCAGGACCAGCGACAATTATAGATGGTGCAAAGAAACTCAAAAATGGCAGCATAAATAGTAATTACGAAGCACCTGTTATTATCGGCGAAGGTGTGATAATGGAAGATTTTATTGTCAGTTCCGGTACGAGAATAACAGATGCTACTTTGGTTTCGAAATGTTTTATCGGGCAGGGGTGTAATCTGGGCAAGCATTATTCCGCTGAAAATTCTTTGTTTTTTGCTAACTGTCAGGGGTTTCATGGCGAAGCTTGCTCCATTTTTGCAGGACCTTACACGGTAACTCATCATAAATCTACTCTACTTATAGCCGGAATGTTTTCATTTCTGAATGCAGGAAGTGGTTCAAATCAAAGTAATCATTTGTACAAATTGGGGCCAATTCATCAGGGGATTATGGAACGTGGCAGCAAAACTACCAGCGATTCGTATTTGCTTTGGCCATCACGAATTGGGGCTTTTTCATTGGTAATGGGTCGCCACTACAAACATTGCGATACTACTGATTTCCCCTTTTCGTATTTAATTGAAAGTAACGATGAAAGTATTTTAGTTCCGGGGATTAATTTGAAAAGTATTGGAACCATTCGCGATACTCAAAAGTGGCCCAAAAGGGATAATAGAACAGATTCGAATTTGCTTGACCTGATAAATTTTAATTTGTTAAGTCCCTACACCGTTCATAAAATGATTACTGGTAGAAATAAACTACTTACTATTCGAAAAACTTCCGGTGAGCAAGCAAATGATTATAGTTACGATAAAATGAAAATTGAAAAGCGTGCTTTGGATCGCGGTATCGAATTATACGAAATGGCTATATGGAAATTTCTTGGGAATTCAATAATTACACGACTTCAGGAACGTACTTTTTTAACTAATGATGAATTAACAAATCAGCTTAATCCTGATACTACTTTTGGGAAAGGATATTGGGTTGATTTGTCGGGTATAATTTGTCCGTATGAAGCTCTTGACCAACTTCTGAATGCAATTGAAAAAGGCGAAATAGCATCTTTGGAAGAGGTAAACTCGGCATTGACAAATCTGCATAAAAATTATTATAATTTTGAGTGGACATGGGCTGTTGATGCATTAAAGGAGTTTTATGGAAAGGGTGTTGATGAATTTACATTTTCGGATGTAATTACAATTATTAAAAAGTGGAAAGAGAGTGTTTTAACCATGGATAAATATTTGTATGAAGATGCGAAAAAAGAATTTTCGATGGTAAAAATGACTGGTTTCGGTGTGGATGGACAAAATGGAGCGCGTGAAGAGGATTTTGTTCAGGTTCGGGGCGAATTTGAAAGAAATTCTACGGTTAAAGCGATTAAAAATCATATGGAGAAAAAGGAGGCTTTGGGCAATAAAATGATTAGCCGGATGAATCATTTACTAAATGAGTTTCAACAAACTTTGTCGGAAGGAGTTTCTAAAATTTAATAAAAAGAATTCCTCGAGGCTTTTCCTCGGGGTTCCATATACTCTCCCCTGAATTTCAGGGGAGATGTCAACCGGCAATTGCAGGTTGAAAGAGGGGTGAAATAATGAAAATTCGATTTTCAGCTTTTGTGATGAAATAAAGTTGGCGTAATATCTCTTGGCACTGCCACGGGGATTGTCAACTTTAAGAATTTTCTTTATTTGCAATTACAAAGAGATTTTATAAGACATTAAGTACTAAACTTAAACACAATTGGATGTGTGGAATTGTTGGTTATTTAGGAGAAAAAGATGCCTTCCCAATATTAATTAACGGATTAAAAAGGTTGGAGTATCGAGGGTACGATTCGTCGGGAATTGCTTTGTTGAATGGAACGTTAGACGTTTTCAAAAAGAAAGGGAAAGTAGCTGAACTGGAGAATTTTGTATTGGGCCAGAAATATGGTGGGAATATTGGAATTGGTCATACACGCTGGGCAACACACGGCGAACCAAGCGATGAAAATGCGCACCCTCACAATTCAATGAACGGAATTTTTACGGTAGTTCATAACGGGATTATTGAAAATTACTCAAGTCTTAAAGAAGATTTAGTTAAGCAAAGCTATGTTTTTCAAAGTGAAACTGACACTGAAGTGTTGGCAAATTTGATAGAATTTTTTTATGAACAGGATAGTGAAATTAATGCTGAATCGGCGGTTCAATTGGCTCTTTCGAAAGTTGTAGGTGCATATGGAATTGCGGTTTTGTGCAAAAACGAAAAAAATAAAATTATTGCAGCCAGAAAAGGTAGTCCGTTGGTAATCGGAATTGGAAACGGTGAATATTATATTGCCAGTGATGCATCGCCAATAGCCGAGTTTACAAGTCAGGTTGTTTATTTAAATGATGAAGATATTGCAATTATTCAGAAAGATGGATTCACTTTGAAAAATGTGCGAAACAATCCGGTTTCTTTAAAATTAAGCAATTTGGATTTAGATGTTGGTAAATTGGATAAAGGTGAATTCGAGCATTTTATGCTGAAAGAAATCTACGAACAACCAAAAACTATTGAAGAAACTTTTAGGGGACGATTAAAATCAGATTATTCAGAAATAGTTTTGGGAGGATTGTTGAATGTATTTCCAAAGGTTCTGGAGGCTCAGCGGATTATAATTATTGGTTGCGGGACTTCCTGGCATGCTGCATTAATTGGGGAATATTTAATTGAGGAGTATGCACAAGTTTCGGTTGAAGTGGAATATGCGTCAGAATTCAGATATCGAAAGCCTGTGTTAGGCAAAAACGATGTGGTAATTTTAATCAGTCAAAGTGGCGAAACGGCAGACACACTGGCTGCCCTTCATTTGGCTAAAGAAAAGGGTGCAACAGTAATCGGAATTTGCAATGTTGTGGGTTCAACTTTGGCTCGCGAAACAGAAGCTGGGGTTTATACTCATGCCGGACTTGAAATTGGTGTTGCCTCTACAAAAGCTTTTACCGCGCAGGTTACAGTGCTTACCATGTTTGCCCTAAAACTGGCCAGGGCAAAAGAAACAATAGAATTGGATGAATATCAGGCACTGTTACAAGAACTTTCTACAATTCCTGAAAAAGGACGAATAATTCTTCAAAATAATGAAAAAATAAAATTGATTGCTGAAAAATACAAAGATGTAATAAATGCGCTCTATTTAGGGCGTGGAATTCTTTTTCCGGTGGCTTTGGAAGGAGCTTTAAAACTAAAGGAGATCTCTTATATACATGCCGAAGGTTATGCCGCAGGCGAAATGAAACACGGGCCAATTGCACTGGTTGATGATAATTTGCCAGTGATAGTTGTTGCTCCGCGAGATGAGTATTACGAAAAGATTGTAAGCAATATTCAGGAAGTAAAAGCCCGAAAAGGAAATGTTATTGCAATAGTTACCGAAGGGGATAAACGTTTAATTGAATTGGCAAACGATTGTATTGAAATTCCAAATTCGCATCCAGTATTTGCACCATTACTTGCAGTAATTCCATTGCAATTGTTGGCTTACCACATTGCTTTATTGAGAGGTTGCGATGTTGACCAGCCCCGGAATTTGGCAAAATCGGTTACAGTTGAATGATGTTGATAGGGGGTATTTCCCCTCTCTTGATAATAATGTTTATTTATCTTGTATAGTAGAAATAACTTCTCCTCATTATTGGGTGATACCTTTATCTGAACGACAAATGGAGAAATATAAAATTATTCGTTCAATGAAAGATAACGGTTATACATATCTTCAAATCAGTGATTATCTCAATTCTTCCAACTATAAACCTCAACGAACTAATAAATTTACACCCCAACAGGTATATGGACTCCTTTTTAAAATGGAACGAAGGATAACAAGATTAAATCAGATTTCTAATCCGGAAATTATTAGTATTGGCCTCCAGTATGAAGAACTGTTTTAACTTTAATCAGTTCCCAAAAAAAAACTAACCTCGATATAAAAACCACCCCTATACGGTATTTGAAGAAATTGAAAGTTCTCAGTTACAAGAAACCTATTGAGGAACTTCTAAAGAACCGATAAAAAATTAAATCTCTTAGTTGATTGAGATTGTCAAAATGTTTCGAATAGAAATTTTCTAACTCCTCAATATATCTTTCATCTGTACAACTAACATATTTAAAGGATTGTTTGTAAATAAGTGTGTCTAACTCAATCTTGACCGTAGATAATTCAGATTGAATATTGTCACCTCTCAGAAAGATTTTTGTGTTGTTAATTGGAAAAATATAATCACTAGTATAAACCCTAAAAGTGTTAGGATTCTGACAGATTATTGGATTATCACCACAGATTGAGGGTAATCCTTTTGGGAATTCACGGATGTGTAATTTTGATTCACATTTGAATATTTCTGGAAATGAAATATGAGGAAACCAATACTTCATCATTTTCATGAGGTTAGGATTCTTCTTAATTTCATTCTCAACTTCCAATGGAGAAAAAACATTGTTTTCTTTGGTACTTTTTAAAACTAATCCCAAATCCTTCAATGGTTTTTGTTTAATTATATTTTCTATTTCTCGGTAATTACTTGGAATCCTCCAGTACATTACAGAAACAAAGAATTGAAGTTTGACAATATCATCATCATTTATATTATACTTCTCTTCTGAATTTGATTGGTTAATTGTATTAAAGATTAGTGAAACATCATTTTCAATCTTACCGTATCGTTGTTCCATTGAATCATCAAATCCATCATCAGTAACCAATCGATTACCGTTCTTTTCATAGAAATAAGAGTTTGGATGAAACTCCTTACCTCGTTTAATAAATCTTTGATTTTTTACGTCATAAACCTTAAATGTTCCATCTTCGTTTGTAAATCCGTTCAAATAGAACCGGGGTATGTAGTGATGTCTCCAAGAGGTTGAGTTCATAATATTACCAATCGATTGTTCATCCTTCTTATTTTAATTACCAAGAAATTGTGGAATCTCATCTTCAACATTATAAGGTTGTATCTTTTTCCTCATATCATTTTTATCTTTAAAACACCTCGAAATTTCGATACCCTTCTCAAAAAAATCATTGTTGTGATGGTATATTTTAATTGATTTACAGTAATCATTTTCAAAAATATAATTGAGTAAGGTTCTATCAGACAACCCACAAGAATGTCCTAAAATGTGAACATCATACCAATCCGATTCGAGAAACCATCTAAGATCGGTGTATTCCTTATTTTTAAGATAATGTATAGATTTTATATTTTTAAATAACTCTTTACTCCTTTCAGATTCAATTCTTTGATAATTTCCGTCAAGTTCATCCCCATATCCAAAAATAATTGAATCATCATCACCCAACCTTCCATGTATTTGACTTATTGAAAATTTACCTTCTATACTTGGTATAATACTTTTTCCATTTAGAAATGGTACTAGAGATTTGGGAAGTATGGGAGTATAATTGAAACTCACAAATTTTATATTTTTAATGTTTATTTCAGAAGTATTTACATCAATGAAAGGTTGAGACGCCTTATTTACAAGGTTATACATGAAATTATTTAAATGGTGATTCTCATAATCGATTTCTATTTTTGATAAATATTCAATGAGTTTCTGTTTCAGAAAATTAAATTAACTATTATATTCTTGTAACTCCTTTTCCCTAACTTCCCTAAATCTAACCTTTAGTTTAGAAACCAATAAATCATAATATAACACCTCGATATCTATCTACCCATTCAACATTGAATTCTCGTGAATTTCATCCAATAATTCAAACTTGAACTTACATTCTATAAGTTCTTCATGTTTTATGTAACTATATAACTCATCGAACGAATTATGTCTTGGTCTCAACCGTGGTAGTTCTTTTGATGGTTTTATCTCTATTAATTTATCTTGATAACCATTTTCATGTCTAAAACTTTCGTCGAAACATTCTTCTAAATAACTGTACAAAAAGTCTTTATAACCAGTTCTCAATCCAAGAGACAAATCAAATCCATTTCCTATGAGTATTAACCTATTCATTTTTTTTAAAGTTTTGTCCAATAAAATATGTTATGGATATGTGGTTATGTTTAAGAATCCTCTTTGAGTAAAATTATTTACTATGTAACTGAAATATTACATCGTCTTTGTTAAAATTCAATTTGGGAACTTTCCCACTTGTCAAACTAAAAGATTTCATTATTTCAATTGATTTATCATGAAACTCTCCTTTTGGATTATCCTTACTATGGTGAAAAATCCTTATAGATTCACAATTAACATTTTCAAGAATATCACTAAAAATTGTTTTGTCAGATATACCACAAGAGTGACCTATTATCCACACTTCAAAGTTGTCCGAATCTAAAAAAGATTTTAGTTCGTCATACTTTGTATCTTTGTAATAGTGATACCGTTTAATGTTCTTATGAAGTTCTTTACTCCTTTCATTTTTTAACTCTAGGTAGTTTTTTTCACTTTCATCTCCAAATCCAAAGATGATTGTTTCCGGGTCAGTGATATCACCATGAATATGATTAATCGTGAAATTATCATTCCCAAAATAATTCTTCTTAAGTGATTCAAGAGACCTTGTGTAATTAAAATTTAAAAACATGACCTTATTAACCCGGTAACTATTATTGTATGGACTGATTAATTTTTCAAAATAATTATCTACATAAAAATTAACGTTATATCTTTCATTATCAATTTTGATTTCTTTTAAGTACTCAATTAATTTTGATTTAAGGAGTTGAAAATTTTCATTGTATTTTCTTAATCTATCTTCCAAATCAGGTTTCCCTTCATATCTTCTATAAATTGATATCAAGGTATCGAAATACAAAACTTCAATATCAATCCAATTTCTTAATTCAGAGGATTGGTGAATCTCTCTTAATAGTATTGACTTAAATTCTACAGAACCATCAACGTTTAGAAACTTTATAATGTCTCGAAAAACCTCGAACTTCTTAATTTTATTTATAAACTTTTCTTTTTCTGAATCACGAAAGAAATAATCTGGAATTTTAATTAGAATTAAATCATCATAAGTCTCGTATACATTACCTAATTTCTCATAGGATACGATTGAACTACTTGTTTTACTTCGTTCAAATAAGTCAAGAACTAATTCCTGAATATAATGAGTTAAAAAATGATTATAACCTGTTTTTAATCTTAGTGATAAATCAAAACCATTTCCAACTATTATTAATCGGTTCATTCTTAGTAAATTTTTGGTTTTTAAATTTAACAATAAATTCCATAATACCGTCAAATGAAATTTCTGTTAGGTTAGGTTAATACTACATTTGAGTATGCTCCAAACAGTAATTCTAAAAGCCAGTATAACAGTCATTTGTATCAATGTTTTTTACTGTATTAGTGTATAATCATTACACCTATAAACAGTGTTAAAATGAAGGTATTTTATTCACGAGTTTCAACTACCGACCAAAACATTTCTCGTCAAATGGATAATCTAAATGGATTTGATTATGTATTCACAGATTACTGTTCGGGTTCAATCGATATTTGGGAACGACGTAAAGGTTCACAAATCAAAAAACTAATCGATAACAACCAACTTAAGTAATACCCCCTATCAACACTGAGAATTTTCGGTGGAGTAGTTCTCTTTATTAAATTTTATTCAAAAATAAATGGTTGAAAAATCAAACAACTTTAGTTGAGTAAAATAAATTTAACTTTGCACCGAATTTAAAACAGAATTTATGAAAGCATTTGTTTTTCCCGGACAGGGAGCACAGTACCCGGGAATGGGAAAAGATTTGTATGATAATTCAGCAGAAGCAAAAGCTTTATTTGAAAAAGCGAACGAAATTTTAGGCTTCGATATCACCAAAATTATGTTCGAAGGCGAAGTTGAAGACTTGAAACAAACGAATGTAACTCAACCTGCAATTTTTCTGCACTCGGTATTGCTGGCGAAAACAATAAAAGATTTTGCTCCAGACATGGTTGCTGGTCATTCTCTAGGCGAGTTTTCAGCTTTAGTTGCAAATGGCACTTTAACTTTCGAAGATGGTTTAACATTGGTTTCGAAACGTGCAATGGCAATGCAAAAGGCATGTGAAATTGAGGCGTCAACAATGGCTGCAATTGTTGGATTAGCCGATGATGTTGTTGAAGAAGTTTGCAATTCAATCGATGACGTTGTTGTTCCTGCAAATTATAACTGTCCCGGACAATTGGTAATTTCTGGTTCGGTTGCCGGAATTGATAAAGCGTGTGAAATTTTAACTGAGAAAGGTGCTAAACGTGCAATTAAATTGGTAGTTGGCGGAGCATTTCACTCACCATTTATGGAGCCAGCTCGCGAAGAATTAGCTGCAGCAATTGAGGCAACTACATTTAGTACTCCAACTTGTCCTGTATTTCAAAATGTAAATGCAGAGCCAGTTTCTGATCCAAAAGTAATTAAAGAAAACCTGATTTTGCAATTAACTGCTCCTGTTAAATGGACACAAATTGTACAAAATATGATTGCTGGTGGTGCTACTTCTTTTACCGAGGTTGGCCCGGGAAAAGTTCTTCAAGGTTTGGTTAAAAAGGTTGATAGAAAAATGGAAACTGCCGGAGTTAACAGTTTCGAATAAAAATAATTTTTCGATATAAATAAAAATCCCGGCTTCTCAGTCGGGATTTTGTTGTTGTATATATATATTTATTCATCTTTCTTCTGCAACATCCGATAAATAGTCGATTTCCCTATTCCCAATTTCGAAGCAACCAATCGAACATTTTGATTGTATTTATTTAAGAAATACAGGACTATTTCACGATTGTAATCATCCAGCGGTTTTTCCGTAGCCAATAAATTTTGAATGTTATCTTCCACATTCATATTTAAATGAACAGGTTTTATTGTATCGCGCGAAGTCATTACACATGCCAGTTCCATAACAGCTTTTAGCTCACGAATGTTACCTGGGAAATGGTAGGATAGCAAAACTTGTTTTGCTTCATTTGAAAGTGTTTTTGGATTCATTTCATTCTCTTTGCAAAACTCGTCAACAAAGAATTTCGCCAATAAAATAATGTCGTTTCCACGCTGTCGAAGTGGTGGAAGTTCAATTGGTAAACCCAATAATCTGTAATATAAATCTTGTCTGAATTTACCATCAGCAACTAACGATGCCATATTTTTATGGGTTGCAGTAATTATTCGAACATCAAGCGAAATTGTTTCAGAACTACCAAGCTTAACTACTTCTCTTTCTTGTAACACACGAAGCAGTTTTGCCTGGGTATTTAAATCTAAATCTGCAATCTCATCTAAAAAAAGAGTTCCACCATTGGCTTGTTCAAATTTCCCGAGTTTCACAAAATCAGCACCTGTAAATGCACCTCTTTCATGACCAAAAAGTTCGCTTTCAACTAATCCGTCAGGAATTGCTGAAACGTTAACCGCTATAAATGGTTTGTTGTTTTTTCTTGAGTTATAATGAATTCCTTTAGCAACTAATTCTTTACCAGTACCAGTCTCTCCCGAAATTGAAATTGAAATATTGGTTTGAATAGCCTTCCCCATTAAATCAAAAACATGGTCTATTTCGCGACTGTTTCCTTTAATCAGATTTTTAAAATTGAATTTTTCTTTAATTGCATCTTTAAGTATCAGATTTTCAGTTTTTAACTGGTCTGCAGTATAGATATTCTTAATTATATTACTCAATTTTTCACGGGTATCCGGAGCCTTCATAATATAATCGTAGGCGCCGTTTTTCATTAAATTAATAGCCGTGTTTATGTTTTCCTGAGCTGAAATTACAATAACATGTGAAGAGGGTAAATCTTTCTGTATTTTTTCTAAAACATCCTGTCCGGTCATATCGGGCAATGTGTAATCGAGTGTAATTACATCTGGTTTTTCGTGAAGGCATTCAATAAAGTCGATTCCGTTGTGGAAAACCTTGACTTGGTAGTTGTCGTCAATCAGTTGTTTTTTTAGTATACGGGCGTAAAGCACGTTATCTTCTACTATAAATACTTTGTATTTAATATTGTTTTTGGAGTTGGTCATTGTTATATCTTAAAGTTTAAAAGTAGTAAAAAGATTATAAAAAAAAAGAGACCGCGTTGAATTGAATAAAATAATTTTACAATTAAAGCTATAAATTAATGTTTTTAGGGATTTATTTCAATTCTAATGCTAATTTTATGAGAGTAATAAATTTACTAAAATTTTATTGTTATGAAATATAAAGCCTTCCATAAATTGTCTTATGGATTATATATTATCGCCTCCGAGTTTGAAGGGAAAAGGGCGGGTTACATTGGAAACACAGCTTTTCAGGTAACTTCATCGCCGGCACAAGTAGCCATTAGTTGTCATAAAGATAATGCTACAATAGATTTCATTTTAAAAAGTAAAGCATTTTCTCTTTCGGTTCTCAAAAAAGAATCCGACACTTCAATAATTGGGGAGTTTGGTTTTATGTCGAGTACTGATATTGATAAGTTTAGAAACGTTGAAACAATAACTGCAGTTTCCGGGGCTCCAATAGTGTTAAACTCTTCGGTAGCCTGGTTAGACTGTAAAGTAGTAAATTCGGTGGATGTAGGTTCGCACGTTTTAATTATTGGTGAAGTGTTAGATAGCGATGTAATTTCGGGAGAAGAGCCATTAACCTACGATTATTACCGCGAGAAATATAAAATGCTGGCTCCTAAAAATGCACCAACTTATATAGAAAAAGAGAAGTTGGAAAATGAAATTGTTCCTGAGCCGGTGATCAAAAGTGAACAAACCTCTAAAGTAGAGCCCAAAAGTGAAACAAGCGCACATACTTGTGCTATTTGTGGTTTTCAGTATAATCCCGAGGAAGGAGACACGGCTTCCGGAATACCTCCCGGAACTCCGTTTGAGGATTTACCGGAAGATTATAAATGTCCAATCTGTAATGCAGGGAAAGATTACTTTAATCCAAGCTAATAAAAAAAAGGAGTACAATTTTAAATTGTACTCCTTTTTTTACTTTTCCTAAATCTTATAAATTATTATGACTGCCATCGCAAAATGGCTTATTTTTTGAATGTTTGCACTGGCATAAATACACCTCTTTTTTTACATCTATTTTAAATGCCGCCGGAGTAAATTCTGTTCCCTGGTGCGAACCGTCGCAGAAGGGTTGGTTTTTACTTCTTCCGCACGCGCACCAGTAATATTTTCCAGGTTCAAGTGTTAGTGCCGCCGGATTTTTTGCAGCTATTTTAGGACTTTCCATATGTTAAGTATCTTTTTATTTTAAATTTTATTTAATGAACGTTTTGTCGGATTAAAAAGTTTAAAAAACTATTCGAAAAGCAATTATTCGATTGTCGAAGAAAGTGGGAACCAATATTAAATCGTGTTTCAAATCATAATCTAAATCGGCCGTATTTAATTTTTCTTCTGTTGTGTCGTAAAGTTTTATGTTTTTCCCATTCTTATTAATAAAAATCCGACCCGGCCAATTGGAAAAAACAAAGTCACCGTTGTTATTCTTTTCTAATCCGTCTACACCACCTGTATCTTTTATAACTAATTCGGTTTCCAGTGTATTAATGTCAACTTTGTAAATGTTATTATCACCAATAAATAGCATCCCATTTTCAACCATTAATCCATTCGGGT
>JABMPI010000260.1 GCA_013203755.1 Bacteroidota bacterium | reverse complement strand
GTGTAATGGATAAGCGTATCTTTTCCAATGTAGCGGTAAGGCACACTGTAGTAGCTTTTTTCGGGAGAAAAATAAACATAACCTATTTTCTGCACCTTTGCTCTGCGGTAATCCTTTATCTCATAAGCTGCCTCTGGAAGGGGTTTGAGATAGCTGCGCTCTATCGACTGGAACAGTTCACGGCGGCTGGCTTGTTTGCGTTGAAACAGAAGATTGTTATAAGCTGTCAGAAGTTTTTTTATCTCACGGTTCAGGTCTTCCAGCGAAAAAAAGGTCATATCTCTCATTGGATAGTAAATGCGTTGGTAGGTCAAATTAACAGCGTTTTCAACCAGAGCTTTGTCTTGTGGCGAGTAACTACGGGTTGGGTTGATTGCACAGCCGTAATGGCGGGCAAAGTCTTTGAATGTACGGTTTATCTCGGGTTCGTACTTACTTGCCCTTGTAACTGCCGATTTTAAATTGTCAGAAACAATGGCCTTGGGAACGCCACCAAAGAACGAGAGGGTGCCAGCCAAATGTCGTTAAGTTAAGAAATTGGGTTAGTCAATTCTTTAGTTTAAAGCAGGTTAAAGGTTGCAATTTGTTCATAAAATGCTTATCTTTAATATATTAACGAATATAAATTTATCAAATTATGGTCAAGAAAAACAAACTGAAACCTACAACATTGGCACCGGATTTGACCTAAAAATCATGCCAAACTTATTGAAAACCTGAAAAATAAGTTATTTTCCCAGAATTTTTTGGAGAAACATAGAACTGGTGTAAAATCCTTTGTCAGAAAACGAAGTTTAGACTTTGTAAGTGTTTTCATTTTTTTATCCAATTTGCTGAAATCTTCCTTGCAAACCGAGTTAGATAATTTCTTTAAGGTATTACAGCACAAAGAGTTGCCTGTGAATAAAGTTACCAAAAGTGCTTTTAGCCAGGCAAGGCAAAAGCTTAATTACCAGGCTTTTGTCGAATTACATCACGATCAGGTAGATTTTTTCTACAATAATTTTCAGTACCGTAAGTGGCATAATTATCGTTTGGTTGCCATTGATGGTTCTACATGCCGTTTGCCATACAGCAAAAAGATTGTTGATGAATTTGGGGTCGCTGATACATCTGAGACAGGGAGACCAATTATCTTGTCGAAGCTGTCACAAGCTTATGATATGCTCAACCATATTGTAATAGATGCGGAACTCACTAACTATCATGTAGGGGAACACGAATTGGCCCAACATCATATCGATTATTTACAAGAAGGGGACCTGCTCCTTTTCGACAGAAACTATGCTTCGTTTTGGTTATTTGCACTTTTACTTTCAAAAAGGATGCATTTTTGTGCCCGCCTGAGAGTAGGTTCGTGGAAGCTGGCAAAAGAACTGACAGCATCCGGGAAAAAGGAAATGATTGCTGAGATTCATGCAAGTAAAGCAAGCAAAAAGAAATGCAAAGAATTTGGCATGAGTGACAAGCCAATAAAACTACGTTTCATTTGCATCGAACTTGATACCGGAGAAAAGGAAGTACTCGTGACTGATATTATTGATGAAATAGAATATGGGGAATTTGAAAATTTGTACCATCTGCGTTGGTTTGTTGAAGAATCTTATAAACACCTGAAATCCAGGATTCAGATTGAAAATTTTACAGGGAAAAGTCCTTTAGCAGTAAAACAGGATTTCTATGCCAAAATTTTTACGGGCAATTTAACTGCAATCTTTGCTTTTCCGGTTCATCAGCAAATTAAAGAGAAGACTAAAAAACGAAAAGCAGAGTATAAGCTCAACTTTACACAGGCATTAAGCAAAATGAAAGATTCCGTAGTCTTGTTGTTTGTTCGGGCAACAGATATGCTAAGTGAATATATATCATGCTTATGGAAGTTGTTTTGTGCAAATATTGAAATCGTCAGGCACGGCAGGAAAAACCCACATAATTTCAGGAAAAGTAAGCGCATATATCCAACGGCATATAAAGTTCCAAAATAGTTTATAACACACAAGAATACTGGCTGTACCGAGATTTATACAAATCCCGAAAAGGACAACTATGCCCTTTGCAGAAGCAATACACAATATTGCAACAACCTCGCAGACAGTAGCCTAAGCAATGCCTGCCTATGAAAAGAATGATTACATCGGTACAAGAGAAACTATAAAGTCTGAAAATCAATTTGTAAAAATCAACAATTCAACTTCACCAAAAAATTAAGTCCGACTCTACTTCAAACCTGAAAAAAATACAAACAGAATCAAATATTTTTTTTGATGTTACTTAACTTAACGACATTTGGGTGCCAGCCATACAGCCAACCAAATCTTCGCGCTTCTGGCTTAAGCAGGCTTGAACGTAGGTGTATTGGCTATTGGGAAGCAAGGCAACAAAAACTTCTACTGTTACTAATTCCCCGGTTTCTTTGTTTATGATTTGTAGTTTCTTGCCTGCAAAATCAATATAGACCTCTTTCCCGGCTTCGTGTTCCAACTTCATGGAACCTTTTACTTTGTCGAATTTGCGATGGTAATGTTCCATAAACTGGGTATAGCTATACGGATTTTGCACCTGATTGCGATACTCAGTATAATGGTTCATAAACGTAAAACCGGGATGGTTGCGCTGTTGATTGACCTGGTCGAACCAAGTCATTAACTCATTAAATCGGTCGGTAACAAGGGTGGTATGCGCCGTAAAAAGTTCGCCCAACTCATGGTGGTCTTTTGCTAGAAGTTCTTTTATACTGTACTCGCTGGCTTTTACCAGTCGCATGTAACTGTTTACCGTATTGCGGGAGATTCCTAAAAGCTCCCCAATTTGTCGGTTACTTACTCTATCGTTGTACAACGATAATATTTGTTTTAAATCCATTGGATCAAGTTTATTTGCCATATCGCTAAAAAAATCTGCGATATAGTAGTTTTTGCTTGATCTCCCAAAGTGGCACAAAACGAACCGTTGGAGTAACCGCGCCGCGCCGAAGTGGCATAAAACGAACCGAAATATATCCGCTTTTCAGCTATCCGCTGGCACAATTTGAACCGAAATCACTGGCACAAATTACTGGTTCTTCGTCACATTTGGGGAATTTATATATTAATGAATAATACGAAATAAACATCTGATTTACAGCAAACTAAGCCTTTATTTTCTTGATATTTAAATTGATAATTATTATCTTTAAGTAATTTAATACCAGTTACTTAAAATGATAAAACGCCTAATTTTCTTGCCAATATTTCGCATTGATAAAATCGAACATAATAACACATCAATTAATATTTTTGCATCGATTAAGTCCAAGCGATCCCAATGCCCTGGCTGTGGAAGTTTCAGCACCTCTGTTCACGGTTCTTATACCCGTAAATTAGCTGACCTTTCTGCTTTTCAAAATTCTACGACAATCTTGCTTAGAACACGGAAATTTAAATGCAAAGATTCAACGTGTGATCGTAAAGTGTTTTCCGAACAGACACCTCATATCATGCGATACTCCAGAAGAACTATCAGGGCATCGAGTATATTGGACACACTATCGATCGAACTTACAGGAAAACTTGGAAGCTTGTTGTCTAAACAACTTTTACTTCCGGTAAGCACCTCAACTGTTACCCGGATAGCAATGAAACAAAAACTGCCAGAGGTTATACAACCCATAGTCCTTGGAGTTGATGATTGGGCGTTTCGTAAAGGTGTAAATTATGGAACCATCTTAATTGATATGGAAACATCC
>JABMPI010000259.1 GCA_013203755.1 Bacteroidota bacterium | reverse complement strand
GAAGTGGATCTTGCCCTGATTCGTAAATAGCAGGTAAAATGTTTTCGATATTGGCGAATATAACTGGCGAAATATATGCTAAAACACCTTGGTGATTTTTTCGGGTGACTCTGTTTATTTTTTCAACAGGAACCGATTGAACCGAAATGTTATTTTCTTTTATAAGGGTTTGAAGTTCATTAAATAGCTCATTATTTAATCCCTTTTTCACCAATATTTTATCAATGGTTTTTCCATTTTTTATGGCTTCAATTACGGCCCTCGTTCCAAAAATAAAATCTTCTTTATTCATTACCATGTTTTTTTAGTTTTCCAATCCTCCAGTTCTTCATGCTGTGTTTCCCAGTTTTCCATAGTCTGGTTTAGCTGTTCTTTAAGTACGTCGTATTTGCTAAAAACAGAAGAGTCAACAATCGTTTTTGTTGAAGATAATAGTTTATCCATCTCTTCAATTTCATTTTCTATTGATGCAATCTCTTCTTCTGTTTTAACAACCAATTTTTCTAACTTGGAAATAGTTCTGCTAATATCTTTTTTTTGCTCGAAACTTAAAGTATTTGAGGAAATTTGAGCTTTTTGTTTGATTGCACGATTTGTAGAATTACTAGCTTTTTTAGCCTCCAATTCTTTTAACGATTCTATTTTTTTGCGTTGAAGAAAATCAAATATTCCTCCTAAATGTTGTTTGGCTTTTTTATCTCTGAATTCATAAATACAATTTACTAATCCATCTAAAAAATCACGGTCGTGAGAAACGACTACAACAGTTCCATCGAAATTTATCAATGCGTTTTTTAGAATTTCTTTTGAACGCATATCTAAATGATTAGTAGGTTCGTCAAGAATTAGGAAATTTACTGGTTCAAGCATTAATCGAATCATTGCCAGTCTCGATTTTTCGCCACCACTTAATACTTTTACTTTCTTGTCAATATCTTCACCCCTGAAAAGAAATGCTGCTAAAATGTCCCTAATTTTGGTTCGAATATCACCAACTGCAATTTCGTCGATGGTTTCAAAAATTGTAAGGTTTTCATTTAATAATTGAGCCTGATTTTGAGCAAAATATCCAATTTTTACATTGTGTCCTAATATCATTTTCCCCTCATGTTTTAGCTCATTCATTATTATTCTCGAAAGGGTAGTTTTTCCTTCACCGTTTCTTCCAATAAATGCTACTTTTTCACCATTTTCAATTGTTAGGTCAATATCTTTTAACACTAAAAGGTCGTCGTACGATTTGCCGACGGCTTTTGCCGAAACAACAACTTTTCCTGAACGCGGTGCCGGTGGAAAATTAATTTTAAGAGATGAATTATCTTCTTCTTCAATTTCTAATCGGTCTATTTTGTCCAGATGTTTTATTCTCGATTGTACCTGAACTGCTTTGGTGGCTTTGTATCTGAATCTTTCAATAAATTTCTCCGTTTCCTCAATCATTTTTTGCTGATTCCGATAAGCAGCCAATTGAATTTCTTTTTGCTCTTCTTTCCAGGTAATAAAATTTGAGTAATTCATTTTCTGGTCGGTAATTTTACCCAGCGAAATTTCGATTGTTCGGTTGCAAACTGCATTAAGAAATGCTTTATCGTGCGAAACTAAAACTACCGCACCTTTGTAATTTTTCAGGAAATCCTCCAACCACTGAATCGACTCTATATCAAGATGGTTTGTTGGTTCGTCCAATAAAAAGACATCGGGTTTTTGTAAAAGAAGTTTGGCAAGCTCAACGCGCATTCTCCAACCTCCGCTAAATTCTGAAGTGTGTCTGGTAAAATCAGTACGTTCAAAACCCAGTCCTAAAAGTGTTTTTTCAAGTTCCGCCTCATAATTTTCGCCACCAAGCAAATTGTATCTTTCATTGAGTTCAGTAATGTAATCCAGATTTTTTAAATATTTTTCTGTATGATAGTCCTCACTCTCAGCAATTTCCTTATTTATTTGATTTATCTTTTTTTCAAGATGAATAAGTTCTTCAAATGCCTGCACCGTTTCATCTTTTAGGGAACGAGTATCGGTTATTTTCATTTGTTGAGGTAAATAACCTACAGAAGTATCTTTTGGAATTCCAATGCTGCCGGAAGTTGGATTTTCTTTCCCGGTAAGAATTTTTAGTAAAGTAGTTTTACCAGCTCCATTCTTTCCAATTAATCCAATTCTGTCTTTCGGATTAATCAAAAAACTTATCTCTTTGAATAACTCAAAGCCACCAAAGCTCAAATTTATTTTATCTATCGAAATCATATAAATCTTTGAAAAGCGCCAAAGATAGCGATTAAATAGGAATGAATTTTGAAAGTTTTAGGCAAAAAAATTACCCTCGCGGGTAAAAGAAGGAAGGGGAAAGCTCTATGGACGCTTTTTGAAGATGATTGATGATTTACAAACCCCTAAACACAAAACCAATCATAAATACAGAAGTTGCTTTCCCCTTATAAGTTTTATCTTTGAAAATAAAACCAACCATTAAATCAATAGCAAATATAAGTACCTGATTCTTTACATAAAAATCATTCTGGGTTTAAAATAGCCAATTCTACAAATAATGACTTTGTTTTCCCAATGTGGGAATGTTCGAGGTTTTTTGGGAATCAAGAAAAATGATGGTTTGGAATTTGTTTTCATTAAAAAGTTATATTTGCAAAAAATATTGATGTGGCTAGAAAAAAGAAAAAGCCTTTGTATGAAGGTGTTACGATAGAAGATATTGGAGCCGAGGGGAAAGCTCTGGCACGTGTTGGTGAAATGGTGGTGTTTACAAAATACGCAATACCAGGTGATGTAGTTGATTTACAGGTTACCAAAAAACGTAAAAAGTATCAGGAAGCATTTGTTACTACGTTTCATGAGTATTCAAAAGATAGGATTGAACCTTTTTGCGAGCACTTTGGAGTTTGTGGTGGTTGTAAATGGCAACTTCTCCCTTACGAAAAGCAATTGTTTTACAAACAAAAACAAGTTGAGGCGCAATTAAAGCGGATAGGTAAAGTTGAACTTCCTGAAATATTTCCAATATTAGCTTCTGAAAATGATACCTTTTATAGAAACAAACTGGAGTTTACTTTTTCCAATAAACGCTGGCGCACGTTCGATGAAATCAATAATGATTTTGAACTAAAAGATTCGGATGCTTTGGGTTTTCATATTCCAGGTTTATTCGACAAAATAATTACGATTAATAAATGTTGGTTGCAACCCGAACCTTCAAATAAAATCCGAAACTTTATATATAAGTACGCTTTAGATAAAAAATTAGAATTTTTCGATATACGAGAACAAGTTGGTTTATTGCGGAATTTAATTATTCGAACAAGTTCTACCGGAGAGAGTATGGTAATATTGTCTTTTTATAAGGAGGATGAAACTGCGCGTATTAATTTGTTGGAAGCAATAAAGAATGAATTCCCTGAAATTACCTCTTTGTTATATGTAATAAATGCTAAAGGAAACGATACAATTACCGACCAGAAAATTGAACTGTTTAATGGAAGGGAGTATATTTTGGAAGAAATGGAAGGCTTAAAATTTAAGATTGGGCCAAAAAGTTTTTATCAAACTAATTCTGAACAAGCATATAATTTATATAAGGTGACCAGAGATTTTGCGGAATTGGATGGATCTGAAATAGTTTACGATTTGTACACCGGAACAGGCACTATTGCAAATTTTATAGCAAAAAAGGCAAAAAAGGTAGTTGGGATTGAATATATTCCTGAAGCAATTGAAGATGCTAAGGGAAACTCATTACTTAACAACATTGAGAATACGTATTTTTATGCCGGAGATATGAAATTGGTACTCGATAATAATTTTGTTCAACAAAATGGACAACCCGATGTAATAATTACCGACCCACCAAGAGCTGGAATGCACGCCGATGTTATTCAAACTATACTAAATATTTTACCAGGTAAAATAGTTTATGTTAGCTGTAACCCAGCAACTCAGGCACGTGATCTGGCTTTAATGGATAAATTCTATAAAGTTGATAAAATACAGCCGGTTGATATGTTCCCACATACACATCATGTAGAGAATGTGGTTCTTTTAGCCAAAAAATAATTTTTTTCTAAAATAATGGTAAAAATTTGTTGATTTGTTGAAAATGTGGGGGCATTGTCATTCTTTATTTGCTTTTACTGAAGTTTTTTGTAATAAATTAGAATACAAAAAAAAAAGGAGAGTTATATTGAAATTTAGTCAATATCAATCATTTCCCAAAAGCAAAATACATAAATATTTTTATTGTACGACACTGGGAGATTTGTCCCATAATGAAACATATTGTGCTGATAAACAATTAATTCAAGACATTCAGTTCCAGTGTTTTAAGTTCTTAGGCACATGAATTGGTAAAGTGCGCACGAACGCTTAATACAAAGTTTAATATTATGATGGACGCAACTACCATAAGAGTAAATTTGGATTTTATGTAATTATGCTATAATTTGCATAACTATAATTATTGATTCCGAAATTTAAGGAAGGTAGAAAATAAGGGTTCGTGAGAAACTTTCCAAAAATTTCATCCATTGTAGTTAGATTATATATTAGGCAAGTGCCAAATTTGGTATGGGTGTATGATTGTATTCGCGACCTTGATACTAAGGATGTTTACAGTGTACTTTAAAAGACTAACAAATGAGATACTCTACTTCCAGTAAAAAAACTTTAAAACTTCATGTAAGTTTCAATCGCCTATTTATGATCCGTTATGTTGCTGGTGGTAAGGAAAAGATATATTATTTGAAAGATAAATCTATTATGGAATTAAATGAACTTGGTCAACCTATTATAGTAAGAGAAGTTGATTATCCCATTTTTCCATCGAGCACAAAACCTGCGTCTGTTTTTAAGTCTGCTGGTTTAAATGAATTAAATATGATTAAGTGTTTTCTATCCTAAAAATTAGATAATTATGAAAAAGTTATGTTTATTATTGTTGGGAGTACTTCCAATAATTCTTATGGCGCAAAATAATTGTAACTTCTTAGAAGGAGTTGAAATTAAGATTGATGAAACTAAATTAAATACTTCTCACAGCGATTTCGGGCCAGCGTTTGTAAATGGAGAACTTTGGTTTTCTGCTTATACCAGTGATGAAATTGAAAAATTATCGAAAGGAACTAAAAAGAATATATTTTATAATTTGTTTCAATCTAAGATTGATAAAAATGGGAATATTGAAGGTAATTCTACTGTTGAGTTGGAAGAATTAAGCAAAGGTTACCATGCTGGACCGGTCTCGTATTGTGCAAAAACAAAGGAACTTTTTGTAACGTTAAGCAATTTTGATAACCCAGACATTAAAAATAAGGTTTATCGAAAGTCCGACATTCGGTTGAAAGTTATTGTAGTAAAAGAGGTAAATGGGAACTGGCAGCTTGTTGAAGAGCTACCATTCAATAACCCAACATATTCAGTTGGTCATCCCGCAATCTCGAGTTCAGGAGATACATTGTTTTTTGTATCTAATATTCCAAATTTAGGAAAAGGAAAAATTGATATTTATATGTCTATTCGGAAAAATGGGAAATGGGGAGAAATGGAGAATCTTGGCAGTAAAATAAATACTGATAAGGATGAAATGTTTCCATATTTGTTTAAAAATGATGTGTTGATATTTGCATCAAACGGAAGAGAAAGTGGGAAAGATGATTTGGATTTGTACTATTCTTGTCTTTCTAATGGAAGTTTTTCTGAACCACAAAGAATGGATGAATTAAATAGCGATGCCGATGATTTTGGTTTAGTTATTCATGAAAATGAGGAGGTTGGTTATTTAACCTCGGGAAGAGCTGGAACTTCAAGTGAAATTCGGGAAGATGATATTTATAAGGTAGAGTTTATTGGTAGATACGATTTGGAGTTGACAGTATTGGATAAAAAAACGATGGAGCCCGTTCCTAATATAGGAGTGAAATTTGATGATAATGTTGAAGGAGTTTTGGCAGAATCAGTTATCAAACGAGCATTGCAGAAAAATTCTAACTATGTAGCCACCACTGAAATTTATGGTTACATGAGCGCTTCTAAAAAAATTACTACAATTGGAAAACCATTTGGAACAATAAAAGAGACAATTTTAGTTGATAAAATAGAAAAGGATTTGGTTATTAATCTCGAAAATATTTTTTATGATTTTGATAAATGGGATATATTATCAGAGTCAGAAATTGAATTAAATAAATTGGTTAAGTTAATGAATGATTATCCTAAGATGAAAACTGAACTAAGTTCTCATACTGATAGCAGAGGTAGTGATTCTTATAATGAGTTACTTAGCCAGAAAAGATCAGACTCGGCCGTAGCATATATAATTAAAAGTGGTATTCAAAAAGATAGAATTATTGCGAAAGGTTATGGAGAGAGTAAATTGGTAAATAAATGTGATGACGGTGTTGAATGTTCTGATGAGGAACACCAAGCAAATAGAAGGACAGAGTTTAAAATTTTGGAAATGTAATACAAAAGGATTAGAGAAAGAGAGCTACTTAATTTGATAAGTAGCTTTTTTTTGTCTAAATGTGAGGTACAATAATATATTGCGGTGTATGTATCAAATGAATGATTAATAATCATTTAATATCTTGTGTGCTTTGTAAACAGTACCCATTAGTAAGAATTCTATAAACCTATTATTGTTATGTCTCCCTTCTTCAAAAAAAGATAAATAAATTTATTATTTTTACGCAATTCGATTTATTGGAATTTTTAAAAGATAATTAATAATGAAATTGCGTATTTTACTATCAATATTAACATTGGTTTTTGTAGCAAACATTGCCTTTGCAGAAAACAATGATAAAAAGGATAAAACTCCTGAAGGTTATGTGTTTGAAGATGAAATTATTTTGCCGACGACTTCGGTAAAAGATCAAAATCGTTCTGGTACATGTTGGTCGTTTTCAGGGTTGTCTTTTTTAGAGTCGGAAATGTTACGATTAGGAAAACCTGAGGTTGACCTTTCTGAAATGTTTATTGTTTGGAATTCCTATTCAGAAAAAGCTCAAAAGGATGTTAGGGTTCATGGAAACCTTAACTTTTCTGCAGGTGGCGCTTTTCACGATGTAACTAATATGATAAAAAAATTTGGAATTGTTCCTGAAACAGTTTTTGATGGTTTAAATTATGGAGAAGAGAAACATGTTCATGGAGAAATGGATCGTGTGTTGAAGCAACATGTAGATGCTGTTGTTGAAAATAAAAGCAGAAAGTTAAGTACAGTTTGGCTCGAGGCTATTGAAGGAACGTTAAACTCTTATTTAGGTGAAGTTCCTCAAAAGTTTCAATACGAAGGGAAAAATTATACTCCTCAAAGTTTTGCATCAGAGTACGTTGGACTAAACATGGATGATTATGTTGAAATATCGTCTTACACGCATCATCCATTTTACACAAAATTTATTTTAGAGGTGCCTGATAATTGGTCATGGGATCAAGTTTATAATGTACCGGTTAACGAATTGGAAGAGATTATTGAATATTCCTTAAATAATGGGTTTACCGTTGCATGGGCTGCGGATGTTAGTGAAAAAGGGTTTGCGTCAAGTAATAAAGGAGTGGCAGTTATGCCTTCTGTTGCTATCGAAGATATGAGTAATGCGGAAATTACCCGTTGGGAAACTCTATCAGAAAAAGAAAAAGAAAAAGAATTGTATAAATTAGAAAAACCTACTACGGAAGTAATAGTAACTCAGGAAATGCGTCAAGTGGCCTTCGATAATTATACAACAACCGACGATCATGGTATGCATATTATTGGAAGGGCGAAAGACCAGGAAGGAAAAATATTTTATAAGGTAAAAAATTCATGGGGCGATTACAATAAATACAAAGGATATTTTTATGCTTCGAAACCCTATGTAAATTATAAAACTACTTGCATAATGGTGCACAAAGATGCAATTCCTCAAAATATTAGGGAAAAGCTTGAATTATAATTCAAAAGCCCTTTAGATTTACCTAAAGGGCTTTTGAATATTTGAGGGAATCAATCAATCAAAATGAAAAAGCTTCTTTTACTTTTTCTTCTTAACTCTTCATTTTTTTTTGTTAGCGGACAAGATCCTGATGCCGATTATACTTGGTGGAATGAGTTGCATGGTTGGGAAACAGGTGACCCTGGCTGGCGCAATTGGATTATAATTTCGCCTGGGTATTTGGGGCCAAATGCCTTACCTGTTCCAGATGTAAAACGAGGTTTTCTGGAAGGTAATACTGAATTTGAGTTAACTGCATCTAATCACTTTCACCCACAAGATCCTACGCAGGATATTTCTGGCCGTTGTTATATTCCTTTTGCAAACAATAAAATAGCAGTTGAAATGTATGTGTTTTATTCGAGCATTTCTCTTTTTCAGAAGAAAATAGAAATGAGCGATTTGCACGGATAGAAGATGGACGGGGATATGCAATGGGTGATTTTTATTTTAGCACGCTTATTCAGATTTTTAAAGATCGTAAATTTCCAAATACATTATTTCGTTTTACAGCAAAAACTGCTTCAGGAAATCAATTTGAAGGAGCCAGATATACTGATAGTCCAGGATATTTTTTCGATTTTAGTTTCTCTAAAGATTTTGGGAATAAAGAATCAGGAATATTCCGACCTTTTGGATTAGTTGGATTTTATAGCTGGCAAACTAATGATGAATTAAATCTACAAAATGATGCATTGATGTATGCAGTTGGTGCTGACTTCGAAAAAAATAATTGGTTGTTTTCAACTTCATTGTCGGGCTATTCGGGTTATAAAAAGCAACGAGATAAACCAATGCAGCAGAATTTTGAATTACGTAAAGATTTCAATAAGAGAGCCATAAGATTTCAATATCTGCATGGTGTGCGGGATAGGGAGTATAAAACTATTAAATTTTCATTTATCTGGAAATTGAATGCACTGTTGTAGTAGTTGTATTAATAGGGTTTTGTGTAAATTTGCATAGTTCAGTTAAATGTCAATTCAGAAATTATAATTTCAAAAAATGAAAAAACTATCGTTGGTTATTTGTGTTTGGAACGAAGAACAAAATATTAAGCCACTTTCAGTGCAAATAACAGAAGCTCTAAACGGATTCGATTTTGAGGCAATTTTTGTTGACGATGGTTCAACAGACAGTACAAGGGAAGAGATTAAAAAGATAAACAACGAACGGTTTATTTTGGTTGAATTGAAACGGAATTATGGGCAAAGTTCTGCATTGCAGGCAGGAATAGACCAAGCAGAAGGTGAATTTATTGTACTTCTTGATGGCGACCTTCAGAATGATCCTGCAGATATTCCAATGATGTTGAAAATGATGGAAGAGGAAGAGTGGGATATGGTAGCCGGTATTCGTGCAAACAGAAAAGATGGTATGTTTTTACGCAAAGTTCCCTCAAAGATCGCCAATTATATGATTCGAAAATCTACAGGAATTCATATGAAAGATTTGGGATGTACGCTCAAAATTTTCACAAACGAAACAATTAAAAGCATTCATATATATGGGGAGTTACATCGGTATATACCTGCTTTGATTACTCTTGAGGGAGCAACGAAAATAACACAAGTAGATGTAAACCACAGGTCTCGGGAATTTGGAAATTCAAAATACAATTTAAGTAGAACAACCCGGGTAATGAGCGATTTAATATTAATGGTATTTTTTAAAAAATATTTACAACGTCCGATGCACTTTTTTGGTACTATTGGAATTGTTACATTAGGAATTGGCGTACTAATTAATTTCTATATGTTAGTATTGAAAATATTGGGGAACGATATTTGGGGAAAACCACTTTTACTCCTTGGTATACTTATGGTAATGGGTGGTATACAATTTATAACAACTGGGATAATTGCTGAATTGCAAATGCGAACTTATTTCGAATCGCAACAAAAAAAACCTTACCGGGTGAAACGTGTAATTTCGACAAAAGAAAATTGAAATCGAATTTTTTTAGCCAGTTAAATTTATTGATGGTTTTTTTAGTTTATGGCTTGTTTTTTGTGCTTACGTAAAACTGATTTTTTAAATTCTTGTTTAATCCAAAAATAATTATCGAAATAGAATTTGAAAATCTTATTTAAGGGTAAATACCTTTTGAATTGTCTTAATGGCGGTATCACGAATAATAAAACCAAGAATCATGAAAAACAATGTATTTAAATTATTATTAGTTGGATTTACATTATTTTTTGTATTCCAAATAAGAGCTCAGGAAAGAGTAATACATGGAATAATTACGACTTTCGACAGCATTCCTTTAATTGGAGCAAAAGTAAAAGTACTTAGTACGGACCAAACTGTACTTTCCGACACACTTGGAAATTTTTCGGTGGGTTGTAATAATAAAGATAAGTTGAAAGTTTCAGCAATGGGTTTCTATGATCAAAAAGTAAAACTTATAAGTAACACAAAATTTGCTGCTATTAATCTCAGGTTAAAACCGGGAGCGAAAAGTCGGGAATATGCGATTGGATATGGGCATGTTTCTGACAGAGAAAAGCTAAATGCTGTAGCAAGCTTAAATAAGAATGATGTGGATTTTTCACAATATTCTAATATGTTCGAACTAATTAGAGGTCGTTTTGCTGGTGTAAGCGTTGTTGGTAGCGAAATTATTATTAGAGGAACCAATTCAATAAATAGTAGTAGTGCTGCATTAATCGTTGTGGATGGGGTTCCTTCGGATGGGAGTATTTTAAATTCATTGCCTCCAATTCAGGTAAAAAGCATTAATGTTATAAAAGATGGAAGTGCGGCTATTTATGGGACACGTGGCGCAAATGGTGTCGTTTTAATTGAAACAAAAAAAGGAGGGGATCTTTAATTTCCATAGTTTCTAGT
>JABMPI010000258.1 GCA_013203755.1 Bacteroidota bacterium | reverse complement strand
GTTAATAATGGAATTGTTTTAATTGACTATATCGACCTTACCCGAAAACGTAAACGCAAAGAATTAGGCTTGTCGGAAGATGCATTTTTACCTCAAGATGTTCAAATTGAGGCGCTTGTTGAGGCAGGGCGGACTCGTTTACGTCCTGTGCTTCTTACAGCCATAACAACAGTATTAGGATTATTACCATTGGCAACCGGGTTAAACTTTAATTTTTTAACACTTTACACTCGTTTCGATCCACAGATTTCTGTTGGTGGAGAAAGTGTAGCTTTTTGGGGGCCAATGTCGTGGACAGTTATTTTCGGATTAACATTCGCCACATTCTTAACCCTGTTATTATCTCCGGTTATGTACATGCTAACCATTCGCATTAATTACCGGATTAAAAAGTGGACTGGCAATCTACCAAAAGACAATGTTCAAGTAAAAGCTGAAGTTTCTGAATAGAAATTCAATTACAAAATAAAAAATGGGCAACTAATTTTAGTTGCCCATTTTTATATCATTATCCATTTCCAATTTATCAGTTTATCAATTTCTAAATCAAAGAAACTCCTTTTTTAATCTTCACGTCAGTTACAAATTGTTTAATTTGTTGCTCATCTTCCTTTTTGCAAATCATAAGCGTTTCGTTCGACTCTGCAACTATGTAACCATCCAAACCTTGCAATACAGCAACTTTTTGATCCGAAATGTTTACAATACAATTTTTAGTATTGTAAGTTAAAATGTTGTCTCCGCTAATTACATTCCCTTCCTCGTCTTTCTCTTTATTTTCGTACAACGAGCCCCAGGTTCCTAAATCGCTCCACCCAAAATCTGCCGTTAAAACATAAACATTTTTTGCCTTTTCCATAATTCCATAATCTACAGAAATGCCAGGACATTCAGAATAGGTTTTTTTTATAAAATGTACTTCGTCGCTGGTATTGTACAGTTTCATCCCTTTTTCGAATAACGAAGAAACATTTTGAAGGTGCATCTCAAACGCTTCAATTATTGAAGAAAGTGACCAGATAAAAATTCCTGAATTCCAGAAAAATTCGCCACTCTCAACAAATACATTTGCCATGTGTTCATCTGGTTTCTCAGTAAAAGTTTTCACTTTATACAAATTGTCGAAGTCATTAAATTTGGCTTTCTTTTTAACCTGAATGTATCCGTAGCCTGTTTCGGGGCGATTGGGTTTTACTCCTAAAGTTAAAAGTGCTTTGTTCTTCTCGACAAAAGCAAGTCCTTTTTTAATCTGCCTTATAAATTGTTCCTCTTTTAAGATTATATGGTCAGAAGGGGCGACGATTAAATTCGCATCAGGATTTTTAGTTTTAATTTTGTAAGCTGCGTATGCAATGCAAGGTGCCGTATTCCTTCGTAGTGGTTCAAGTAAAACCTGTTCTTCTTTTAATTCGGGAAGTTGCTCTAAAACTAGGTCTTTATAATTTATACTTGTAACAACTAAAAAATTTTCTTTTGGAATTATTTCAGAGAAACGATCGAAAGTTTGTTGCAGAAATGTTCTGCCAACACCTAAAATATCTAAAAATTGTTTGGGTTTTACAACACGGCTTAGCGGCCAGAACCGGCTTCCAATGCCACCCGCCATTATTATGCAGAAGTTGTTGTTTATTTGGTTTTCTATCATTTTACGTAAAAATATTTATTTTCATTAAGAATAGTTTAAAATACGAAAAAATTATATCATTGTTACTCTAACTGTGTGTTAAGATATTTGTTTTGTTAAAGTTTATTTAAGTTGTAATTTTAACTTTGGACAATATTAAATTCAGTTTCACGAAATAAATTTAAGAATGAATTTTTTCTTTAATATAGGTCGGTATTTTTCGATGCTTAAAAAGGTATTTGCCAGACCTGAAAAGCACAAAATGTATATTAAGCAACTGTTTCTCGAAATTGATAGTCTGGGTGTAAATTCAGTGGGGATTGTAATTGTTATTTCAATTTTTATTGGGGGAATTATGACCATCCAATTTGCATATAGTTTGGCAAATCCACTATATCCTTCATCACTTATTGGCCTTGGAACACGCGATACGCTAATTTTAGAATTTTCTTCAACCATGCTTGCGCTGATAATGGCGGGTAAAATTGGCTCAAATATTACTTCCGAAATTGGTACTATGCGAGTAACTGAACAAATTGATTCTCTTGAAATAATGGGAATAAATTCGGCCAGTTATTTAATTCTGCCTAAAATTATTGCAGTGGTTTTTGTATTCCCATTTCTATATATTCTGAGTGTATTCTTTGGAATTTTGGGCGGAATGATTACCGGTCCCTTGGTTGGCGTAATTACTATTCCCGAATATATAGAGGGAATTCAATGGCTGTTTGAACCCTATTACATTACTTTTTCCATAATAAAAATGTTTGTTTTCGGTTTTTTGGTTGCTTCGGTACCAGCTTATTTTGGTTATTATGTTCAGGGTGGGGCATTGCAGGTTGGTAAAGCAAGTACAAAAGCGGTGGTAAATACAAATATTCTTATTTTATTTTTCGACTTAATTTTAACCCGATTACTTTTAACCTGAATTCGATTTAAAATATTTTGCACAGAAAATCAGAATTGTACATGATTGAAGTTAAAAACATAAAAAAAGCATTTGATAGTAACGAGGTTTTAAAAGGTATTTCCGCAATTTTTGAAAAAGGGAAAACGAATCTCATTATCGGGCGAAGTGGTTCAGGCAAAACAGTATTGTTGAAATCGATTCTTGGTCTGTTCGACGTTGATAGCGGAGAAATTTGGTACGATGACCGCAATTTTACGGAAACTAAAGAGAAAGATCGTAAAAAGATGCGTCAGGAAATTGGAATGGTTTTTCAGGGAGGTGCGTTGTTCGATAGTATTTCTGTTGAGGAAAATGTTCGTTTCCCGTTGGATATGTTTACTACAATGACAAATGGAGAAAAACAAAAACGAGTGGATTTTTGTTTGGATCACGTAAATATTGAGAATATAGCTTTTAAATTAAATCCCAGTGAAATTAGTGGTGGAATGCAAAAGCGGGTTGCCATTGCCCGGGCCATTGCATTAAACCCAAAATACCTGTTTTGCGATGAGCCCAATTCTGGTCTTGATCCGGAAACAGCGACCGTAATTGATAAACTCATTCAAAGCTTAACCAAAGAGTTTGAAATGACTACCATTATCAACACGCACGACATGAATTCGGTGATTGAAATTGGAGAGTCGGTACTATTTATTAGTAAAGGCGAAAAAGAGTGGGTGGGTACAAAAAATGAAATATTAAACTCCAACAACCAAAAGCTCAACGATTTTATTTTTGCCAATAAATTGTACGCGCAAATGAAGAAGGAGGGTTAATTGATATTGGATTAATTATATCTCAGCTTCCAACTGTTTTTTTTGGCTTTTCCTTAAATTGATTTGAAGAATTATTTCTTTGGCGAAAGTGTAATAACCGGAATAATTAGCTCCTCCATCGAAATTCCACCGTGTTGAAAAGTGTCGTTGTAATATTTGGCGTAATAATTATAGTTGTTCGGATAGGCAAAAAAATCTGTATTCCCGGCAAAAATATAGCTTGTACTTACATTGCGCGACGGTAGAAATATCTTTCTTGGGTCGCGCACTTCAAATACATTTTTCGATTTAAAATTTAGATTTTTACCCAACTTATAACGCAAATTGGTATTGGTTTCGCGATCGCCAATTACTTTCACCGCATTATTAACCCGAATTGCACCGTGGTCGGTTGTAACAACAATTCGAATGTCGTTTTCAGCCAAACTTTTTAACAACTCTAAAAGCGATGAATTTTGGAACCAGCTTAACGTTATAGAGCGATATGCTTTTTCGTTGTTAGCCAATTCGCGAATCATATCCATTTCGGTGCGGGCATGCGAAATCATATCCACAAAATTTACTACCATAACCGAAAGGTCGTTGTCTTGAATATTCTGTAAAGTTTCAGATACCCAACGATCCTTTTTTATTCCTGTAACTTTTTCAAAATAGAAACTCTCTTTTCTCCTAAACCGATCCAACTGTTTTTGAATAAGAGCTTCTTCGTTTTTGTTTTTACCGCCTTCATTGTCATCGTCTTCCCAAAGTTCAGGATATAACCTTTCAATTTCGGATGGCATTAATCCGGAAAACATCGAATTGCGCGCATACATAGTTGCGGTGGGCAAAATACCACAATACAATTCTTCTTTGTCGGTGCGGAAATATTCGTTAAAAATCGGGCTAAGTGTACGCCAATGGTCAAATCTTAGATTGTCGATTACCAATACAAAAGTTTTTTTGCCCTCATCTAAATGTGGGAAAACCCTTTGTTTAAAAATATCGGGTGAAAGCATGGGGCGTTCGCCTAAGTCCTGAGTAAACCAGTCGACATAATTTTCTTTTACGAACTTAAAAAAAGCTTTGTTGGCATCGTCTTTTTGCATGGCTAAAACTTCGTCCATTGCAGAATCATCAGATTCACTCAACTCAATTTCCCAATGCACCAGTTTTTTATAAATATCTATCCATTCGTCAAAAGTTAGTCGATCGTTAATTTGCATTCCAATTTGGCCAAATTGCATTTGATAAGCCGATGTAGTTTTTTGTGTAACCAGTCTTTTTTGATCGATGTTCTTTTTCAAAGAAAGTAAAATCTGTTTTGGATTTACCGGTTTAATAAGGTAGTCGGCAATTTTAGATCCCACTGCCTCGTCCATAATATTTTCCTCTTCGCTCTTTGTAATCATTACCACCGGAATATTTGGCGAAATGGCTTTTATCCTGGTTAAGGTTTCCAATCCGGTTAAACCAGGCATATTTTCGTCTAAAAAAATAATATCGTAAAAACCTTCCTGCACTTTTTCTATGGCATCAGAACCGTTATTGGCAGTTTCCACTTCGTAACCTTTTTCTTGCAAGAATATAATGTGTGCGCGTAGTAAATCTATTTCGTCGTCGGCCCAAAGAATGCGTGGTTTGCTCATGTAGCGTATTTTAGTGTAATAAAGATAGAAACAAAATAAGTGTTAGGTTAGTATGCGGTTAACAAACTTTAACGGGTTCAGTTTAAAGTTTTAAGTAAAACCTTCAAAGTTCAATGCGAAGAACTGAAAATAATGGTTGTTTAAAACGATTTAGAACTGCAACTGAAAATTGCGATTTTCTTTTATTGATCAAGGTAAACACGTTTGTAGAAATTCATATAATCCAAGATATTTTTTTCGTTTAAAAAGATGTCGAAATTATCTTTTGAAATTAGGAAATTACGGTAGTCGGTTTGTCGCAATGGTGTGTACAATGCTCGGTTGTTTACAACTTTACTGAAATATGGCATCGCCATTTCTTTGTCAGGCAACCCTGAAATAAGCACAATCTGTCGGAATTCATCCAGCACTTTTACCTCTATTTTTAAAGAATGGCTTGCATAGTTTGCGGTATTAAATTCTTCTATTCCACTAATAAATGCGGGCTGGTCGATATTTGTTCTTGAAATCACAAAGGTAAAGTAGTGTTCTCCTGCAATATCTTCGTTGTATGGGCCTGTATATTCTTCGGCTACTTTCTCCACAGTATTTGGTTGAACGGAAGTTGAGGTTGGTGTAGGAGTAGTGGAGGAAGAGGTACTCGACTGTGTCCGGTTGCGCTGAATATAATTGCTACGGAAGAAATCGATACAATTTTCTACTTTATTTTGTTCAATCATTTTTTGCATGTTCTCGTCGGTAGCAAGCAAAATCTGATAAGAAGTCTGCCCCAGAGATTCAAACAATTTACGTGTAATTATAACTTTTCTGAAATACGACATAGATTCGTTTAAGGTTGGAATCCCTTTCACAATCAGTAATCGATAATTCTCTGTCTCTTTTAATTGAAGTGCCAAATTCCAAACTCGAAAATTATCGCGGTTAAAATCAGCAAATTCGGTTAAAACTTTTCGTGTAGATATTTTTTTATCCTGAATAGCAATTACAAAATTTTGCGTTGTGTCTATGTTTGTATTAAACATTTTCTCTGCTCCGGTACTAACAACTACAAATTCGCCTCTCTCCTTTAAAATATTATCTTCCTCTTTTGCCCGGGCCATAAGTTCTTCAGGAGAAATATCTGTTCCATCATCACTAAAGTCGGAACCGATATAACGGCTGTAATTTTTAACAAAGAATTTTAAATAGTCAGCAGTCGATTTTTCCGACATAACCGTTCTGTAATTGGTAGAGGAAATGACAAAATTGAAGTATCCAATATCTTTTAAAGTTTTGAAAACAGGCGCGTTTCTAATAATTGCCCGATGATAAATTAGAGCACTCTCTTTATTTTCGATAGCACGGACGATTACAAAGGCCAGGTTTTCGTCCAGAAATTCGGTTTCAATATCGTAATCTACCTTTGTATAATGGTCGATGTTGTAGTTGGCAATATCGAATTTTAGTCGGTTAATATCAATATTTTCGTCGCGTGGGTAAGCGATTACAAAATAGTGCAACAAATCTTCTTCGTACGAATATCTGCCACCAAATTCATCGTTCTCCATTCGGTTTCCCGGCAATAATTCATCGTTCTGAATCTCTTCGCTGATGTAGCCCATTTCTACTAACTTCTGATAGTCGGCTAAAGTACTATCCTGAATTAACGTAAGTATTTCTTTGGCGAGAGTTGTCGGCTCTTTTTCCGGATATTTTGCAACGTACCCTTTCAGAAGCGTTTCAAAATTATGCACATCGGTTTGTGTACCATTGGCAATCATCTCCATAAAATCGATTTTTGGAATAATAATGCTGTCCGGTTTCATCTCTTTCATTTTGCCCGAGAGTGAAATTACATTTCGGTATCTTCCATTTTTATAACTCCTGAAAGTTTCCTGATACAGCTTATTCAAGCTATCCATTTTTGCTTCCAGTTCAATAAAGAAATTTGGATTTTGAAGATATTGAGCAAATTTACTGTCGGGAAATTGTGAAATAATTAGATCGTGATAATATTTCGATTTTTGTTGATCGCCCATTAAATCATATAAATCGTACAAATC
>JABMPI010000257.1 GCA_013203755.1 Bacteroidota bacterium | reverse complement strand
TAGCCGACTCTTTTGAATACTATAAAAAAAATCAACTTACTAAAAATGGTTTTGTTTTCGAAGAGTGGGAACCCGAAGAAATGTGTGTTATCTCCTATACTTCCGGTACTTCTGGATTCACAAAAGGAGTAATGATTCCGGAGCGTAGTCTGGTTTCGAATATTATTTTTGCACGCGAACATATTCCTTTAAAACGCGGTAATAAAATGGTTTCGTTTCTTCCAATGGCTCATGTTTATGGTTTACTTTTCGAATTTCTATTCCCGGTAACTTTAGGTTGTCATATTACATTTTTGAGTAAAATTCCTTCGCCTGCAGTGCTTCTTAAAGCATTTGGAGATGTAAAACCAAATCTTATTCTTTCGGTTCCATTGGTAATCGAAAAAATATATAAAAAGCGTTTATTGCCAACTTTGCAAAAACCAACCATGAAGATTTTACTTCGTATTCCAGGTGTATCAAATCTTATTTTGAAAAAAATAAGGAATAAATTGGTTGAAACTTTTGGAGGAGAATTTATAGAAATAGTTGTTGGCGCTGCTCAATTAAGTTCCGATGTGGAGAAATTTTTCAAACGTATTAAGTTTCCATTTACCATTGGTTATGGAATGACAGAGTGTGGTCCTCTTATCAGTTACGAATCGTGGGATAAAATAATGCCCTCATCTGCCGGTAGATTAGTCGACCGTATGGAAGTTCGGATAGATTCGGAAGACCCGTATAATGTGGTTGGTGAAATTCAGGTAAAAGGAGAAAATGTGATGTTGGGCTATTTCAAAAATGAAGAGGCTACAAAAGAGACATTCACTGAAGATGGCTGGTTAAAGACTGGCGATTTGGGTGTTATTGATAAAAACAATTTTATTTATATCCGCGGGCGCTCGAAAAATATGTTGCTTAGTGGTTCAGGACAAAACATTTATCCGGAAGAAATTGAGGCAAAAGTATCGAACCAGAATTATGTTGCAGAGTGCGTTGTTAACATGCGCGACAACAAATTACTTGCCATGGTTTATCCTGATTTTGAAGCGATGAAACTGGATAAAGTTGCTGAATCGGATTTAGAAGGAATTATGGAAAGTAACAAGAAAAAAGTAAATGCTGAACTTCCTAAATACGAGCAATTAACAAAAATTGAATTGGTAAAAGAGGAGTTTGAGAAAACGCCTAAGAAAAATATAAAACGGTTTAAATACGTTTAAAAAATATAGTCGTCACCCGATTTAGAGTCGAGTGACGACTGTTCAAAAGAAATATTATTTGGCCATGTGTACATCCACTTGTGGAAATGGAATAGTAATTCCAGCTTTGTCGAGAGCAACTTTACCATCTTCGTAAACCTTAAAGTAAATATCCCAATAATCTGCTGGTTTTGCATACGGACGAACAGCCAGATTCACCGAACTATCTCCCAATTCTTTCACCCCAACAAAAGGCGCAGGATCTTTTAACACCTTCGGATGACTGGTAAGAATGTCCATTAAAACGTCCTTGGCATCTTTTATATTCGAATTGTAGGAAATACCAAAAACCATATCAACCCGAATAACCCCTTCGGTAGTATAATTTACAATATCGCCATTAGACACAGCAGCATTAGGAATAATTACTGTTTTATTTTCAGGAGTTAAAAGAATAGTCACAAAAATGTGAATCTCTTTTACAGACCCTAAATGTCCCTGTGTTTCAATCAAATCGCCAACCTCAAAAGGTTTAAAAAGTAATATCATTACACCACCGGCAAAATTTGCCAGCGTGCCTTGTAATGCCAAACCAACCGCCAAACCTGCGGCACCGAGTATTGCAATAAACGATGTGGTTTCAAAGCCAACCATTCCGGCAATACTTATTAGCAGCATTACTTTTAACAAAATACCGGTCATGCTTGTCAGAAATCCACGAAGCGAAACATTTACTCCTCGTTTTTCCATTAAGCGGCCCATTATTTTTACCATCCGTTTAATTATCCATAAACCAACAATTAAAATAATAATAGCAGTTACAACTTTCAATCCGTGCGTTACAATTAGATCGTACGCTGTTCCTAAGTAATCTTGAAATTTCTCGTTCATATGTTTAAAGTTTAAAAATTATTTGAAAGTATAAAAAAAGACATCCATCAATTTTTAAAACAAAATTTCTTTGTCGGCAAAGAGTACATTAAATTTACTATTTTTGAAAGCAAACTTACTAAAACCTGATAATGGAAACAAAAATTAAATCTACTGGTTCAAACGAACGACTTCTCTCTCTCGATTTTTTTAGAGGAATAACCATGTTTTTATTGGTTGCCGAAGGAACCCGGCTTTGGTCCGTATTAGTCCAGGATCCAATTGCCGGAACCGTATTTGAATCTTTCTTTGAACAGTTTCATCATCACGAGTGGAACGGATTACGATTTTGGGATTTAGTACAACCCTTCTTTATGTTTATTGTAGGTGTTGCCATGCCATTTTCGTATGCAAAACGAATTAAACAGGGCTTTTCAAAAAATAAGATAACCCGACATATTATTCAACGTTGTTTAATATTGCTGGCTTTTGGAGTTGGCTTGCATTGTGGCTACAGCCGCAAATTGGTTTGGGAACTTTGGAATGTGCTTTCGCAACTGTCAATGACAATTTTAATTGCCTATTTTTTAATGCGCTACAAATGGTCCACCCAAATTCTGGTTTCAATCGGATTATTACTATTTACAGAAATTGCTTTCCGAACATTCTCTGTGGATGGTTATAACCAACCCTTTGTAAAGGGACACAACTTTGGAAGTTGGATGGATATGATTTTAATGGGGAAAACAAATGACGGTGGTTGGTTGGCTATCAATTTTATTCCAACTGCAGCACATACAATTTGGGGAGTAGTTGCCGGGCAATTGCTAATGTCCAGCAAATCTGAAAAACAAAAAGTAAAGTTAATTGCAATTGCAGGAGCGGTTATTTTAGTTACAGGTTATTTGCTCGATTGGACGTCTGTAACTCCAATAATCAAACGAATTAGTACCTCATCATTTGTTCTGGCTTCCGGTGGCTGGGCATTGCTGGTTCTTGCATTAAGCTACTGGGTCATCGACATTAAAAAGATAAACAAATGGATATTCCCGTTCATTATATTTGGAACAAATCCCATTTTTATTTATATGTTTTTTAATACTGTTGGCGAACAGTGGTTTAATAAATTCGTCGGCATTTTTACGATAGGATTTTTAAGCTGGTTTAATACTCCTGAGTTCCTGATGCAATTAGTTACTTCATTAACAATTCTAACTTTCGAATGGTTTCTTTGTTACTATTTGTACAAAAGGAAAATATTCTTTAGAATATAATTTACAACTTCAATAAAATCGTAAAAATAGATTAAATGAAAAATACAAATCGTAGGAATTTCCTGAAAACAACGATGGCAGCAACTGCCGGAACAATGCTGGTTTCGCCTGCAATTGCCGGATTGGCCGCAAAAAAATCGCCTTATAAAATATCGTTGGCAGAATGGTCGTTTAACAAAACTTTATTTTCCAAAAAAATGACCAATCTCGAATTTCCGGTGATTGCTAAAGAAATGGGATTTGAAGGTGTTGAATACGTCAACCAATTTTTTAAAGACAAAGCCAAAGACGAAGCATATTTGGTAGAATTAAAAAAGATTGCCAAAAACGAGGGTATTAAAAACGTTCTAATTATGTGCGATGGTGAAGGAATGGTTGGCCATCCGGAAAAAGCAGAACGATTGAAGACCGTTGAAAATCATAAAAAATGGGTGGATGCCGCTGCATTTTTAGGCTGCCATTCTATTCGTGTAAATGCGGGTAGCCGTGGAGAATACGAGGAACAACAAAAATTGGCTGCCGATGGATTGCGCATGTTATGCGAATATAGCGACACAAAAAAATAAATGTAATTGTTGAAAACCATGGCGGACTTTCGAGCAACGGAAATTGGTTAGCCGGAGTAATGAAATTGGTTGACCACAAACGGGTGGGTACACTTCCCGATTTTGGCAACTTCTTTATCGACCGTAAAACCGGCGAAGAGTTCGACCGGTACAAAGGCATAGAATTATTAATGCCATTTGCAAAAGGTGTTAGTGCAAAATCGAATGTATTTAATGCAAATGGAGATGAGGCAAATATGGATTATTACCATATTATGAAAATTGTAAATGCGGCAGGTTTTAAAGGATTTGTTGGTGTTGAATACGAAGGAAGAGAACTTTCGGAGAAAGACGGAATTATTGCCACCAAAAAATTATTGGAAAAAGTATTTGCTTCGCTTTAGTATCAAGTCAAGCATCATGTATCGGGTACGTCATTCCGAACTCATTTAGGAATCTGCTGTTTGAAATAAAGATGCTGAAATAAATTCAGCATGACGCCCTGAAGTGGCACGATTGACTTAACACTAGTATCGAATAAATCATTAAATAAAAATCCCGGTTGAGGCAAGCCTTAACCGGGATTTTATATTCAATCCATTCAAATTTATTTTCCTTTTACATTGCCGCCGCTCGATTCGTCGGTGTCTTTTACCTTTGGGTTTCCGTAATACCTAATATCTGCTCCGCTACTTGCTTTTGCATATAATTCATCCGACACATTAACAGTTGCATCGGAACCGCTGCTGGCTCTAACTTTACAAATTTTGGATTCCAGATTTTGAGCATTAATATCGCTGCCACTGCTGGCTTCTGCTTCAAAGGTTTTTGCCTTACCGCTAAGTTTTGCATCGGATCCACTGCTGGTATCTAAAGAAACATTTTTGTAAAAAACATCAATTTCAACATCGCTTCCGCTACTAGCCTCAATCTTTAAACTTTCACCCTCCAGGGTATTTTCCGATTTTACATCGGAGCCGGAAGAAGCATCAATACCATTTAACTCTTTTACCGTTACATACACTTTTCTGGTTTTGTTACCTCCCCAATTAAACCAGTTATTCTTTTTCATATAAATACGAAGTGTGCCATCTTTTACTTCCGTAATTAGATCATCAATAATATCATCGTCGGCAACAATTTTCACAGCTTCTGTTTCACCCATAGTTATGTATAGATCTATTCCTGTTGAAACTTTTATGGCGTTAAAATCTTTTACTTTTCTAACTTCCGACACATCGCTATTTCCAGCAAATGCAGTATTTATTCCAATTGAAGCAAGCAGAAAAAGAATAAATAAAGTTTTAAATGTTTTCATGATTTGTTTTTTTGATTTGACTATTTAACATGACGCTTTAAAATATTGAAAGTTACACCTTCAACTATCTTTTTATCACATTTCCACCCGATGACTTTTCAATATCAGTGGTTTCCGGTCTTCCTGAATAAAATATATTACCACCGCTGCTGGCATGGGCATTAAGATTATCTTTGGCTGAAATCCAAATGTTTGCGCCGCTACTTACTCTTACTTCACATTTTTCAGCAATCAATTCTCCAGCTTTTAAATTCGATCCCGAAGTTGCTTTCCCTACAAATTTTTCAGCTTTACCTTCCAATTTTATATTTGATCCTGAAGAGGTGGAAACTTCCAATTCCCTTGCATTCACTTCCAATTTCATATTACTCCCAGCTGTACATTTCAATTCAAGATTTTTCCATTGTAATTCTGATTCCGAAAAAACATTACTCCCTGCCGTAGCTGTTATTTTCGATAAATCTGAAACTGAAATATAGACCTTTTTTGAAGTTGCCCTGCGGATGTTTTGTTTTGAAGTAACTTTTAAAGTATTACCTTCTACTTGCGTTTCAATAATATCCAATAAATTTTCGTCGGCTTTCACAACTACTTTCGAACTTGAACTTTGTGTTATATAAACATTCATTCCACGGCTCACTTTTATCTCATCAAAATCACCAACTCTTCGGGTCTCTTCAACAACATTTCCATTCCCTTTAATCGACGGTCCCATAAAAACACAAGAAGTACACGCAATTGCTGAAAGAAAAAGGACTGCTAAAATTTGAATTGATCGTTTCATATTATTTTACTTGAAATTGTTTTTTGTTCGGTTTAACGAGAACCAAATTAGTTGAAACAGAGCTACTAGTAACTATTTATTTGTTAAACAGAGGAAATCCGTCGGTAAAATGAGACAAAAAAAAAGCCGGACTTATAAAATCCAGCTTTCAAATATTTTTCAATTTATCAATTATGCACCTTTCCGGGAATGCATCTGTCCACCTCGGTTCCCTCTTTGTCTCATAAACTGTCCACCTTGTTTATTCCCGCTTTTCTCCTTCATACTATCAAATTTAATAAGCTGCTCGTCGTTTAACAGAGAACGGACTTGCTGGTGTTGCGCTGCCATAATCTTTGCCATTTCTGCTTTCGCTTCCGACATTTTATCAATATTTTTATTGATAGCTTTCAAGTCGGCTTTATTTTCGGTTGTTAAGGTTGTTTGATGAGCCATTAATTCCCTCAACTCATTTTTAAGCGGCTTTAACTTTTGGGCTGTTTCCAACTTAAGATTTTTCATCGCTTCTTTTTGTTCTTCGGTAAAGAAATTTTGATGTTCTCTTTTTTGTTGAGCAAACCGTTTCATCATCATTGCTTTTCGCTCCGGATTTTTATTCCATTGTTTTCCACTCTTTTCCGGCTGGGCAATAACAACAGTTGAAATGAATAAAGCCGCCACAATAATTAAACTTAAAATTCTAGTTTTCATGATATTAATTTTTAAAATTATTTCTGAATTCGCACCCTTTGACCTTAGCAAATTAACAAGGTTTAATCATTATTTCGTTTTAACTTCATTTAACGATTTCGTATTAATTTGAACAATTTCAGTAATCTTACATTCTTATTCTAATTGCTTTAATAAATTTTAACGTAATGAATTAAATACCTTGAAGACTGATTTACGTAAGTTTTTATACTTTAGCAAACTAATTTTGAAATTGAGAAAGCTGAAATTAAATTCAGCAAAAAGGATAGTGAGATGAACAAGAAAAGAATTTGGATAGGAATAGCAATTATTGCCATATTAGGAGTTAGTTTTTACAGTTTTACACGCGATCAGAAAAATTTTGAAGTAGCCAAAAACCTCGATATTTACCACACTTTGTTTCGCGAATTGAATATGTTTTATGTGGATGAAGTAAATCCAAACGACCTGATAAAGACAAGTATTGACGAAATGCTGAGTTCGCTAGATCCTTACACCAATTATATTTCGGAAGACCAGATTGAAGATTTCCGTTTTATGACTACCGGAGAATATGCCGGAATTGGTGCTTTAATAAGAAAACAAGGCAACAAAATAGTTATTGCAGAACCCTACGAAGGTTTTCCTGCACAAAAATTTGGGATGAAAGCAGGCGATATTATTCTGGAGGTTGCCGGTAAAAAAACATCTGAGATGAATACAGAGGATGTAAGTAGTTTATTAAAGGGTCCAGCCAACAAAATAGTAACTATAAAACTACAACGTCCCGGAGCAAAAAAGCCGTACACGGTTGATGTGGTTCGCGAGAAAATCTCAATCAATGCAGTACCGTACTACGGAATGTTAGATGACAACACAGCCTACATTCGACTGTCCAGTTTTACAGCGAATTGCAGCAAAGAAGTTCAGGAAGCTTTTTTAGAATTGAAAAAAAATGATCCGAAATCGCTGGTGTTAGATTTACGTGGTAATCCGGGAGGTCTGCTTATGGAATCAGTTAAAATTGTAAACTTTTTTGTTCCAAAAGGCGAGGAAATTGTTAGCACCCGAGGGAAAGTGAAACAATGGGACAAAGTATATAAAGCAACTGCCAACCCAATAGACACAACTATAAAAATTGCTGTATTAACCAATCGCGGTTCCGCTTCGGCTTCCGAAATTGTTGCAGGCGCAATTCAGGATCTCGATCGCGGAGTTATTGTTGGCACACGCACTTATGGAAAAGGATTGGTGCAAACTACACGCGATTTAAGCTATAATACCAAATTAAAAGTTACCACAGCCAAATATTATATTCCCAGCGGGAGATGTATTCAGGCTCTGGATTATTCGCACCGTAACGAAGATGGAAGTGTTGGAGTAATCCCCGATTCGATGGTTACAGAATTTACTACAAAAAAAGGCCGCAAAGTTTATGATGGTGGTGGGGTTACTCCTGACATTAAAATTGAACACGAAATGCTTAGTAGCCTGGGAATTGCAATGATCACCAAGTTTTTGGTTTTCAATTTTGCAACAAAATATTCAAACGAAAATGAGTCGATTCCTCAACCTGAAGAATTTGTGGTTAACGACGATATTTACACGCAGTTTTCGGAATTTATAAAAGAGAATAATTTTGATTACGAATCGCAGTCGCAAGATGAATTTGACGCTTTAGTAAAATCTGCTAAACGCGAAAAATATTTTGGTTTGGCAGAAGCGGAATTTGATGCGTTAAAAGCCAAATTGGAACCCAACCTCGATAAAGATTTAAAACTTTTTAAAGAGGAAATAAGTGAGTTATTGGAAGATGAAATTGTTTCGAGATACTATTACCAAAAAGGTGCAATTCGTGCAGCAATCCATAACGACAAAGGAGTTCTGAAAGCAATTGAAGAGTTAAAATCTGCTACTACTTATGCTGGCTATTTCGAACCTGGAATCGTTATTTCAAAAATTAATAATTGAAAAATTGATATTATTGCTGCAACCAGCAACGATAAAGGAGTAAAAAGCAGGGTACTTTAAATCTAATTCTTTTGATACTGACTTAGAAGAATTTGGTGTACTAAATAAGGATTTATTCGATTTAAAAAATTATTCAGCTTTCCCAATAAAGTAAAAGTCGATTTGAATTTTCGCTTTTCAATCATTTTCATTATTCGAAATGCAACCCTCCCAACAGGTACTTGCTTAATTTTGTTTCTTGCTGGTTGTGGCACCAACTTACCATTCTGATCTAAAAATGTTTTCTTCGGATCATTTTCAGTAAAACCAAGGTAAGCCAAACCAACATGAACACCTGTATTGTTCAATTCTATTTTTAACGATTCAGCAAAAGCGGTAAGTGCCATTTTCGAGCAGCTGTAAGAAGAATAAGCAGGTAAACCATGAATGCCGGCAATGCTACCAATAAACATAATACTGCCTCTGTTTTGTTTTATTTCCGGAAGAACTGCTTTGGTCATAAAGACAGATCCCATAAGGTTAACATCAATAACTTTTTGAAAAACATCAGGCTTTACTTCTTCAATATTACCCACCGAAGCAATTCCTGCATTATTAATAAGAATATCTACGCGATTAAATTTTGAAATTGTATAATTAAATAGTGCAACACAATCTTCATTTTTTGAAATATCTCCGGAGTAGGAAATTGCACGAATTCCACAACTCTTTAATTCGTTCTCGAATGCTTTTAGTCGTTCCTTGTTTCTGGCATTTAATACAATTTTACCGCCTTTATTTCCAATTTCAATGGCCAGTTTTTTGCCAATACCCAAACTTGAACCTGTAATAATTACAACTTTATCTTTCCACATAATTAAGTTCTTAATTAGCAGTAATTGTTTTTTATGAACCAGTTATAACAATCATTAATTGCCGTTTCTACAGGAGTTAATGTAACTTGCAGCTCGTCCATAGAATTCTGACAATATACAAATTGATTTTCGAAAGAAATTCGTGCCATTTGATAAGTAACCAGTGGTTGTCGCATAAATATTTTTCCATACGCACTTCCGAGTATACCAACGAACAGTACAATCCACGATGGTATTTTTGTTTTTAGTTCTTTTTTGTCGGCTATATTTGCCAGCATATTAAAAAATGTTGTGTACGATATATTTTTGTTTCCGGCAATAAAATATCTCCCATTATATTTTAATTCGATGCTATTTGCAATTGCAGTAGCAACATCGTTAACATGTATAAAATTTCGTCCGCCTTTTGTAAAAAACTTTAGTTTCCCATTAACAAAGTTGGTAATTATTTTTCCTGAGCCCGGTAAAGAATCATAAGGCCCGATCATGAATGTTGGAAGAATAACCGTTGCCGGCAGGTTTTTTTCTTTTGTTGCATTCATCACCATCCTAAATGCTCGGTATTTCGAATCAATGTAGTCAAGACCAAATTTTTCTCCGGGGAAAGTGTATTTACTTTTTACTGTTTCGTTTGTATTAACAGAACTGGCAGATCCAACATAAACGAGCTTGTTTATTTTATGCTTAAGAACTGCATCAATAACATTTTGTGTCCCGTTAATATTAACTTTTTTCACAAATTCAGATCGGGCCGGCCATATACTGGTTGAAGCTGCAGTGTGAATTACTGTATCGATATTAACCATAGCTTTATCCAGTGATTCTGGATCAAGTAAATCTCCGTAAACCTTTTTAATTTTTATGTTATCCAAGGTGGTGGATTTTGATGAATGATGAAGAAAAGCGGTTAAAGAACAACCTTGTTTTAAAAGTAATCGAACTAGATTTGTTCCAAGCATTCCGTCCGCACCAGTAATTAATATATTCATAATATTTTAGGTTTAGTATAAATCAATTTTGAGAATATAAATGCCTCTATTGTTGGTAATCCGCGAATTATAATTATGGATAGAAAAAATGTGATAAAAAACTTGGACGAGATTAACATAACTTGTGTAAGATATACATTTAATACGGATTAAAAACTATTTAACTCTTTAAATATCAATTCATGAAATATGCTACTATAAAGAAGATGGGAAATACTAAACAGAATGTTGCTTCTGTAATCTTTTTGATTATTTTCAAAAAAAAAATGAAAATTTACTTTGCCGGTTCAATACGCGGTGGCCGCGAAGATGCCGCACTCTATCTGCAAATTATCGAATATTTAAAAACATTTGGCGAAGTTTTAACCGAACATGTTGGCGATCCTAATTTAACCAGTTTGGGTGACGATGGTCCAACAGATAAATACATTCACGATCGGGATTTGCAATGGCTGCAATCGTCTGATGTACTAGTGGCGGAAGTAACTTCTGTTTCGATGGGAGTGGGTTACGAAATTGGACGCGCTGTTGAATCTGGCAAAAAAATATTGTGTCTGTTTCGACCTGGTTCTGGCAAAAATTTGTCGGCGATGATTGCCGGTTGCCCCAGTTTAATACTTGCGAATTACCAAACTCTGGAAGATTCTAAAATTGTCATTTCAGAATTTTTTAAAAAATAGATTCAATAATATTCTTATTTTTATTAGTTCTACACAATTCTTCTACTTAATTTTAACACGCAAAAAAAACAAGTAAACAACAAAAAATATAAAATGGAAACCAAAAGAGAATTTTTAAAAAAATTAGGATTACTTACTGTTGGAGGAATGGTAGGTGGAGCAATGACTCCGGCAATGGCAGCAAAAGGTACTTCCGGTGCATTTGCTACAAATAAAAACATAGGATTGCAAATCTATTCGTTGGGTCGCGAATTAACAGATGACGTGCCAAATGGCTTGAAAAAGATTGCTGAAATTGGATACAAATCTATTGAATTGGCGGGTTACCGCGATAGGAAAATGGGCAAAATTGAGGTTGCTGATTACCGAAAAATGGCAGATGATGCGGGTTTAAAAATTACCGGTTCGCACGTAAATCCTCCCATAAGGAAATACACCAAAGACAACATGGGCGAAATTGCTGATTTCTGGAAGCAAACCGTTGAAGACCATATAAAGCTTGGAGTTGCTACTTTGGTTCAGCCAGGTATGCCAACCATTGACAACCACGAAGATGCGGCCAATGTTTGCGAAGTATTTAATAAGGCCGGCGAAATTGTAAAAGAAGCAGATATTAAGTGGGGTTACCATAATCACGACAGGGAATTTCAGAAAATTGTAAAGGGTGAAAGTACTCCTCAAACGAGTTCGCACCGATCACAAAAAGGCGATGTTGTTTACGATTTAATGCTGAATGGCACAGATCCAAAATTGGTATTTTTTGAAATGGATGTTTACTGGACAGTAATGGGACAGAACGATCCGCTGGAATACTTTGAAAAATATCCGGGAAGATTCCCAGTACTTCATATAAAAGACCGTTCGATTCTTGGGAAATCTGGAATGATGAATTTCAGAAATATTTTTACCAAAGCCTACGAAAATGGCCTGGAAGAATTCTATGTTGAATTGGAGAACATAAAAGAAGATATTACTCAGTTTGAAGGTGTTAAACGATGCTTCACTTATTTGAATAAAGCAAAGTTTGTAAAGTAACCGAGTTTAAGTATTAAAAAAAATCAGGTACCGATTAAACGGCACCTGATTTTTTTTAGAGGAAGAATGTATTTGACGAATATGTGAAAAATGACTTTGTCTGATTGAATTCTATTGTTAGCCTTAAATTCTACTTGCTGCTTTTTGCTTTCTTTTTCCCCTTTTTAGATGTAACAATAATGACACCCGATTTTGAATTGTATTTTTTCATTGCATTTTCTCCTTTAATAACCTGAATGTTATCAATATCATCGGGAGACATTTTTGCTATAGCTTCTTTATTAACTACCTCGCCATCTATAATTACCAACGGAGTTTCTTGACTATCCCCAGTACCTCTAATTTTAATTGTGGAATTATTCGATTGAGCATCAGCCTCAGATTTCTTTTTTGTTGTTATTAAAATAACCCCATTGGGAGCACTGTATTCTTTTAATGCCTGTTCATTTTTAATAACCTCCATCGATTCAATTTTATCAGGATCCAACAACTCAAGTATTTCAGAATCATATTTCTTACCATCTATATAAACATCAGCATTAGATTTGTCTTTCACTTTAACATGAACCTTCTCCTGATTCTGATTATCATCCTTAGCATCTTTTGATTCTTGCGCCTGACCAATTAACATCGACAGGAAAATTACACATACGGTTAAAAATAAGTTCTTCATAATATTAATTTTAATTTATAAGTAAAAAATAGTGACTGGCAGTTTTTGAATTATTCTGTAGCTGAATAAATAATTATCATCTCATCTTCATAGATTATACTTTGTTCTGCTATTATTTGCTTCTGAATATCAAGCATACTTAAAGCTTCGCTTAATAATGCTTCTTTCTCTTTATAACTCATCTTTTTAGAAGACAGATAATTGACAGAAATAAAAATGAATAACAAAACAGTAGCAGCAGTGGACATTATGCTAATTACAAAACTGCGTTTCTTTATTTTTCTGGTTTGAATAGATGCCCATAAAGAATCATTTAGATTTTGAGGTGCTACTTTTTTCTTATGTTTCACAAATGCAGACCATGCTTCAATTGTAGGATCTGAATTTTCAGCATTGTCAAACAAGAATTGTTCTTCTTGTAAAGTACTTGCTCCAGCTTCGTACTTTTCAATTAAATTTTCAATTTTTTCCTTGTTCATAGCTATATGTTTTTTTCAATTCCACACGTACCTGTTTTCGAGCTCGCGACAATAAAACTCTGACATGTTTAATATTAAGTTGTGTAACTATAGAAATTTCATCAAACTCAAAGCCGTCTATATCACGCATCATCATAATTTCCCTTTGTTGTTCGGGCAACTTTTTTAATATTTTTTCTACAATTATGGTGAGCTCCTTCAACTCAAACTGTTCCTGCCCTGTCTCCGATTCTAACTTCATAAGCTGAGAATCGGAAGTAACCAGTTCTGGTCTTTTTTTCTTCAATTGGTCAACACAATAATTGCGTGCAGTTAAGAATACAAAACCTGTAAGATTTGGATGGTTTCCAATTTGTTTACGTCGATCCCAAAGCCTAATCATAATCTCCTGAATTGCGTCCTGTGCGTCTGCATCATTCCCAAGCATTCGAACAGCCATTGGATATATCCGCTCTGACAATGAAAGCACTTTATGTTTAAACTCTTTTGTATTCATCCTACATCCAAATAACGAAAAATCTATGTGTGCATAACAAAAAAGTCAGGTTTATTGTAGAATTAAAAGATCAGGCTCTGAAATTTCAGAGCCTGATCTTTTTAAATAAAGAATATTTTAACTTAGTAAAACGAGACCTAAAATTTATACTTAAATCCTAATCTTGCAACCTGTGTTTCGTAATAATTTTCGTACAATACTTTAAACCCTTCTCCTTCATATTCCTGACGTAGTCCGAAATCGTTAAAAATATCGCTGAACGAAAAGCTAATTTCACCTCTCCCTTTTAATACCGCCTTTTTAATTCTCAAGTCAATTGATGACCTTGCCAATTGTTTCCCCTGCGGAATAGTTTTAGCTGCGGAGTACACTCCTGTTAATTGAATTTGTAATCCTTTGCCCAGGCCAAACTGGTTGTTCAACTTTGTATCCCATGTTTTGTCTGTGGTTGCTGAAATGGAAAACGGGCGTTCGTAGGGAAAAAGCAAAGTTCCCTGATACGCATCAATTACATTGTTGTACCCGTTAAAACTTCCAGATAATTTCCAAAATTCTTTAATGGCTTGACTAAATACCAGTTCAAAACCAGTGTTGCTAGAACTGCCTGTATTTTGGTAAATTTTGTTGATAAGCGAATAATCTTCGTTCAACTCATCAATTCCATAAACCCGTTGAAAAGCATCTTCAATCATTCGATGGTAACCCGACACAAAAAGGGAACCCATGTCCCAGCGCAGTTTGTATGCCAGCTCAAAAATTTGGGTGAATTGCGGACGCAGATATGGATTCCCAACTTTCACCAATTCCGGGTCGTCGTATTTTGGAAAGATACGTAATTCCGGTTCTCCAGGTCGGTCGATTCGACGGTTGTAAAAAGCCGAAATTCTGTTTTTATCATCCAGTTTATAAGTGAACCGGATGTTTGGGAAAAGCTCAAAATAGTTGTACGAATCGTTGTTTGGGTAATAAATATTTTCGGGAGAAATGGTATAAAAAATACTGGTGTGCTCTGCACGCAAACCACCTTCAATATCGAATTTTGGTTTTTCGTAAATGTAATTCAGGTAACCCGCATAAATGTCTTCACCCCAGTCTGACCAATCGCCCATTCCAGGATAAATAATTGAATTTTCGCCCGGCGTAATGGTGTATTCCACGGGTAATCGTCGTCGTTGCAATTTGGTTCCGGCTTCCAATCGGCCGCTGCGAAGTGGTTTTACGTAATCCAACGAAATATTTGTGGTGTGCTCGGTTGCCAAAATATGCGTGGCATCCTGCCCCCGGCGAATCTGCGAACTGTCATTCAAAAAATAACTTTCATCTTCCCACCCTTTTGTATATTGAATGCGAGCATCTATTTTGTGCCCGGGTTCGGCAAATTCGTGGTTGTAATTCAGCGAGAAATTCATAAAGCCGGTAATTTCGTCTTCGTTCCAATGCCAGAATCGATAACGTTTACCACTGTTCATATTTATAAAAGGAACTTGCGCAGTATCAATGTGATGCTCCCAATCGTACACTCCCGAAAGTGTAAGTGTGTTTTTTTCACTCAGAAGAAAATCAACCCCACCATTTACAATGTAATGTTTTTGTTTGCGGTTCTCAGGAACTTGCGAAATAGTCTTTCTGCCATCGTTATACATTCGGGTAGTAAATTCGTTGTTGGGCAATTTTTCCTGAAAAAGTACTTCTGATTGCAAAAAGAAATTCAACTTCTCCGTTTTATAATTTAGGTTCAGGCTGGGAATGTATTTTGGGGTGAATGAATAGCTTCCCAAATCGGTGGGTAAATCTTCCTTTGGTCTCGAGAATACTCCCATTCCGGAAGCAAAACCAACATCGCCGTTAAAACCCGGTTCTTTCTCTTTTTTATAGATAATATTTATGATTCCTGCCATTCCGGAAGCATCGTATTTTGCCGATGGGTTATTAATAATTTCAATGCTTTCGATGTTGGCAACCGGAATATTATCCAGCCCTTTTTGGTTACCAAAACCAGTGAGGCTCGACTGTTTACCTTCGATTAAAACAGCAACTTTATCGCTTCCTCGTAACATTACTTTTCCGCCCTGGTCAACAGTAATTCCCGGCATTGCTTTCATAGCGTCCAGCACCGAACCACCCGACTGCGCAATATTATCTTCAATGTTGAATGTTTTTTTATCGAGCTCAGCCGATACAATTTCACGCTTGGCTTGAATGGTTACTTCATTTAATTGTTCGGTTGAAGGAGAAAGTACAATCTTCCCCAAATCGAAATTGTTATTCAGTTCTCCAACCAGTAAAGAGATCTCATAAATTTGGTAGCCAACAAAAGAACATTTTGCGATATAATCTCCTTTTGCAATTCCCGAAATTATAAATCTTCCGTCCTCGCCCGAAATTGTCCCGGAAATAATTTGAGTGCTGGAATGAATTGTAATCGATGCAAATGGGAGTGGCTGATTGGTTTCGCTATCCAGAACTCTACCAGAGATAGTGGCACCGTTTTGGGCAAAAACAGCAGTAGTTAAAACAATTATAAAAATCGAAAGGAAAATATTTCTCATGTGAAATTTTCTTATCAGAAATTACGTTGAAAATGAATGATTCTAAATTAATACACTTTTTAGTCGGACAACTGTTTTGACTGATTTATTTTGAAAAGGATTATTCCATTAACATTAAATTAATCGAAAATAAAGAAGTTTTCACAATGGTAAAACAAACAAGTTTGTAACAATTGTGTTTTAGTTATTTGATTAATAAAGGCAGGAAATAGTCATCACTAAATATCTTTAATTTGAGGAGATATGGTCAACCCGTAAAATTGGAATAGTTTTATTTATTTTTACATTTGAAAACCATTAAATATATTGAGGTGTTTACTTAATTAATATTATATTTGCTTGAAATAATGATAGATATGGATATTTTCAATGGAGAGGAGCTCTTAAAATTC
>JABMPI010000256.1 GCA_013203755.1 Bacteroidota bacterium | reverse complement strand
ATGCACAGTTTGGTATTAATTCAAAATGGTTTTCCGAAACGGTTGAAATAAACGATGCACCGGCTTCTGGGTTGGTGTCTGCGGTAAACGGATTGCAAATTGGAATAGTAACCCAACTGGAAAACGATCCCGACGGAGAGGACCGGATTAAGGTTAAGTTGCCAATTGTAGATAATCAAAGTGAAGGAATCTGGGCGAGAGTTTCAACGCTTGATGCCGGAGAAAATCGAGGTTCATTTTTCAGGCCCGAAATAGATGACGAAGTAATTGTGGGTTTTATCAACGGAAACCCAAAAGATGCAATTGTTTTAGGAATGATGAACAGCAGCGCTAAGCCTGCACCAATTACAGCTACAGACGATAACCATGAAAAAGGTTTTGTTACCCGCAGCGAAATGAAAGTGATTTTTAATGACGATGAGGTAAGCATGACTTTGGAAACGCCCAACGGAAACAAAATAGTAATTAGTGATGCTGACGGCGGCATAAAAATGGAAGATGAAAACGGCAATTTTATTGAAATGAATTCTGATGGAATAACCATTGAAAGTGCTTCGGCAATAAATTATAAATCGGCTACTGATATGACTATTGAGAGTGGAACAAGTCTGGATATAAAAGCCGGAACACAGCTAAAAGCAGAAGGAGCTGCTGGAGCAGAAGTTTCAACTGGTGCAATTGCGGTATTAAAAGGTTCAATGGTTCAAATAAACTAAAAATGGGATTAGCAGCCAGAATAACAGATATGCACGTTTGTCCGATGGTAACCGGAGTGGTTCCGCATGTTGGCGGGCCAATTTTACCACCCGGTGAACCAACTGTTTTAATTGGTGGAATGCCGGCGGCAAGAGTAGGAGACATGGCTACTTGTATTGGTCCGCCCGATACCATTGCAATGGGTTCTGCTACTGTAATGATTGGCGGAATGCCCGCAGCAAGAATGGGGGATTTAACGGCTCACGGAGGAACAATAGTATTGGGATGCCCAACAGTAATGATTGGAGGTTAGTAAATTATGGAAGCAAATAAATCATTTTTAGGAAGAGGTTGGGGATTTCCGCCGGAGTTTAACAGGGGAACCAAAGCCGTTAAAATGCTGGAAGATGAGGCAGATATTAAAAGCAGCCTCGAAATTCTACTTTCCACGCGTTTGGGCGAACGAATAATGGTTCCAGGTTACGGTTGCAACCTCGATGAATTGTTGTTTAAACCACTTAATTTAACCCTAAAAACTTTTGTGGTTGAACTAATTAAAACAGCCATTTTATACCACGAACCAAGAATAGATGTAAACAGAATTGAAATAAATCCAACCAACGAATTGGAGGGCGTTTTACTCATTAATATCGATTATACCATTCGCACAACCAATTCAAGAAAAAACATGGTTTACCCTTTTTATAAAGAAGAAGGAAACGAACTGTAACGTATAATCTTATGGCTAAATGTGGCAAAGAAATATTAATCGCACGCGAAGGAACTGAACAGATGCAGCGGTTTTTGGATGCATTAAATCCAGACTCGGTTAAACTAAATGATTTTGGTTTGGAAGAGTGGATGCAATTTGCTTTTCGTTTTGCGGAACATGTGAATTATTTTGATGTAAATAATTTTGAAACTCCGTCGGGAAATTGGAAAGCATTCTTTAAGAATAGTAACGAATTAATGTCGTTTTTAGAAAATGTAGCTGAGGGTAAAAATATAACTCCGCATCTGGCACTGTTTGTAAGCTTTGTGAAATTATTGGAGTTTACCCAAAAACGATTCAATAAACTTACAAAAAGGCATCTCGATTTTTACTACAAGAATATCCTTCAAATTGAAAAACTATCGGCAACTGCGGATAAAGTTCATGTTATTTTTGAATTGGCGAAGAATAGTTTAGATGAACAAATTGCCAGGGGAACCGGGTTAGATGCAGGAAAAGATTCCACTGGTAAAAAGCTGATATACAAAACAACCGAAGAATTAATTGCCAATAAAATAAAAGTAGCACAGTTAAAAAGCGTTTATAACGATCTTGAAAATCATAAAATAAAAGCTGCTGCTGTTGCTAATTCCTACGATGGGATTGGTGGTGATTTCCCTGAAGACGATAAAAAATGGTGGCCATTTGGATATTTCGAAAAAGCAAAATCCGGGCCGATAGTTGAGGATTTAGATAAATCCAAAGCTAAGGGCAATGCAGAATATCCTGAACTTTTCGACGCTAAAGTAGGGTTTGCATTATCTTCCGAAGTATTAGAACTGCAAGAGGGTTTACGAAATATAATGGTCACCATTGATTTTTCTACCAATCTTGAATCAATTTCTGTCGATGAATTTCATAACAATATTGAAGTTTATTGCTCGGGAGAGAAAAAGTGGCTTGGTCCATTTTCAATTCAACCACAAATAAAGGTTGTGAAAAAGGATGTGGAACAAGTCATTTTTACTTCTGGTTTAAGTACAAACAGAAAAAAACTTTCCCTGGGATTTCAGATTCCAAAAGAAGAAAAAGCAGTTGTAAAATATAATTCAGAAGTTTTGGGTGAATATTTCGATTCAGGACTTCCCGTTTGTCGATTTTTGATTAAAACGGAGAATGCAGAAGGTCACACACTTTATCGAAATTTGGTTGAAAAAGAGGTAACAAATATTACTGTTGATGTTGATGTCCGGGGTGTGAAAAGTCTTTTGCTCGAAAGCGACATAGGAACATTAAATGCTGAAAAACCATTCTACCCATTTGGAACCAGACCTGTTCGAAAATCAAATTTTTATATCGATTATCCTGAACTTTTCAAAAAAGAATGGAAAAACCTGGATGTTGAAATAGAATGGAAAAATACACCCGAAAAAAGCGACGGAACTCTGGCTGGCGCATTTGTTGATTTGTACTTTGCATACAGAACCGACTATTTATACAAGGCAAATTCGAATAAATTTTTGTCTGGTATGTTGAAACTTATTGAGATTAAACCAGATGCTCAGGATGATTTAAGTGCTATTTCGGATCTAATTCCAAATGAAATATCTGGAGTAAATAAGGTATTAGAATCTATATATTCTGAGTTTGTTGAAAATCCTGATAATTTAATTGTTACGAGCAACGGCTATTTTACAGCAAAAGTTGAAATTGAAAATAAAGAGGAATGGGAAACGGTTGAAGGATTTAGTGAAAAACAACTATTTACAGTAATTAAAGAGGCTTTTAAAACAGAATTCTCCATTTCAAATAATGCAACTTACGAAACTGATAAAAATGGTCCGGTGCGTTTGTCATTGAATAAACCGTTTTGGCACGAATTATTTCCACGTATATACGCACTGGCTTTTAGCAGCGAAGAAAAAGATGCACTAATTCCTAACGAACCATACACTCCATTTGTTGAAACCGTTCGATTGGATTATACCGCAGAATCTGGTTTTAAACCCAGTCTTATAAAAAAAGATTATGACAGCAAGCAAGTAGCACTTTTCCACGAACACCCGTTCGGACAAACAGAAGAGCATAAATATTTGCGAGACCAATTTGATTTTATTGATGCAGCGGAGAATAAAGACTTTCTGGTACCAACCTATTGCAAAGGTGGCGAGTTGTACATTGGATTAGAAAATGTTGAAAAACTTCAGCAGGTTTCCTTACTTATTCAGGTATTGGAAGGGAGCGAAAATCCACTTGCTGATTCTTTTGCAGGAAAACAAAAAGTAGAATGGTCGGTGTTGTGTAGTAACGAATGGAAAAATCTGGATTCAAATTATATGATTTCAAACGAAACCGATAATTTTTTAAAGTCGGGAATCGTGAAATTTTCTGTTCCTAAAGAAGCAACAAGTACCAATACATTATTACCCGAAAAATTGGTTTGGGTAAAAGCCAAAATTCATAAAAATTTTGATGCCGTTTGTAAAACCATCGATATTCTTGCCCAGTCGGTTTTGGCAGAATTCTCCAACAACGAAAACGACTTGGCACATCTTGAAAAAGGATTGGAGGCAAAAACCATTTCAAAATTAATGCAGCGGGTTTCTACGGTAAAAAGTGTTAGCCAGCCTTTTAACTCATTCGATGGAAAACCACAAGAATCTGACAAAGCATATTACCGGAGAATCAGCGAGCGGTTAAGGCATAAAAACCGCGCCATTACCATTTGGGATTACGAACATATTGTTCTTCAGCAATTTCCCGAAATTCATAAAGTAAAATGTTTAAATCATTCAAGAACCGAAATTAAAAACGGAGAAACGGTAGCATGGTTCCTGTCTCCCGGAAGTGTTTTAGTAGTGGTTATTCCTGATATTGTCAACAAAAATGTATTTGATATTTATCAGCCCAGGGTTAGAAAAGCAACTTTAAATGCCGTGCAAAATTGGGTGAATAAATTAAACACATTGCATGTAAATACTCAGGTAATAAATCCGGTTTACGAGGAAGTAACCGTTGAATTAAAAGTAAAGTTTTACAAAGGTTACGATGAAAATTATTACATAAAAGTTCTGAATGAAGATATAACCAGACTGCTTTCTCCCTGGGCATTTGAAAACTCGGCAAGTATTGAATTTGGAATAACTCTGCACCGAAGTGTTGTAATAAATTTCATTGAAAAACTGGAATATGTGGATTATATAGAAGATGTAAAACTTTTAAAGGGTGCGGAAATAAGTATTACAAATGTTTCGCCTTTGAGCCCAATTGCAATTTTGGTTTCGGCGAAAACCCACAAAATTTTACCAGCAGTTAAAAATTGTGGTAATGGAATAATAGAAATAGAAGAAACATGCCAGACATAGACAAACATATTAGTATTCCTAAAAATGTGTCAACCGAAAATGATTTGGATTTTTCGTTTTTAAGGAAAATAGGATTGGAACACATTGAACAGCTTGCAAGTAGTTTGTGGACTGATTACAACTCGCATGACCCGGGAGTTACAATGTTGGAAATGCTTAGTTATGCAATTACCGATTTAGGGGCTCGTATAAATTTACCACTGGAAAATATTCTCGCTCCTGAAAACAATGAGGCAAAAAAAATTGAAGAGCAGTTTTTTAAAGCAACTCAAATATTGCCGTCGAAACCGGTAACCGAACTGGATTACAGAAAATTGTTTGTGGATATTGAGGGCGTAAAAAATTGTTGGTTAAAACCATTTGATAAAACCGTTTACGTAGATTGTAAAAAAGATAAACTGGCATACAAACCGGAAAGTCTGGTTACCAATTCAAGCAACTTTAAATTGCAAGGATTAAATTCTGTAATCATTGATTTTGATGCCCTGGACGACAATATTTACCCAAGCGATATTTTAAAAGAAAAGAGATACAATCAGATAAAAGATGAGATAATAACTGAGTATCACAAGAATCGAAATCTGTGCGAAGATTTGGTTGATATTTCAAAAGTTGAAACGCATGCAATTTCGGTGTGTGCCAGCATCGATGTAAAATCCGAAGCCGATGAAGAGTTTGTGCATGCAAAAGTTATTCGCGCCATCGACAACTATTTTTCATCTTCCATAAAGTTTTATTCGCTAAAGGAGATGTTTGCAAAGGGTTATACTTCCGATGAAATTTTTGAGGGTCCGGTTTTGGAAAATGGATTTATTGATCCCAAAGAACTGGACGCTGCACGTTTACGAACCGAAGTTCGTTTGTCTGATATTATGCAGCTTATTATGGATATTGATGGAGTAAATGTCATCAAAGAAATTTCAATATCGGATTGTAACAAGTATAACGAAGAACCCGATGTTTGGCTTATTTGTGTTGAATCTGACAAAAAACCGATGCGTTGTAAAGACAGTGCGTATAGTTATTTCAAAGGTGTTTTACCTGTAAATATCAACCAGAAAAAGGTTAAGAAATATATTATAGAATTGGATGCGGCAGAAAGATCGGAGCAGGAAAAAGCTGGTGAGGATATGGAAATTGAAGTACCCACTGGCAAATATCTGAATACCAACGAAACCACAACCATTCAAAACGATTTTCCGGATACGTACGGAATTGGCGAATTTGGATTACCCTCGCGTGTTGAAACAGCACGGAAATCGCAGGCAAAACAGTTAAAAGGTTATTTGTTATTTTTCGACCAGATTCTGGCCACCTACTTTGCACACCTCGGAAAAGTTAAAGATTTGCTTTCGGTTGATAATCAACTCAAACGCACCTATTTTACACAAGCGGTTAACGACATTAAAGATTTTGAAGGACTTGTAAATAATTACGATAATAATCCAGATATTTTAACCAAAAACCTACTTACTAAACTCGATGAAAACATAAAGCGCAAAAATATTTTGCTCGATCATTTAATTGCTCGTTTTGCAGAAAAATTCAGCGATTATGCATTTTTAATGAAAGAGTTGTATGGAAGTTATGCCGAGAAAGCCATTGTAAATTCAAAAGAGATTTTTCTTTCGGAATATGGCGAAATTACAGAAACTGATGGCAAAATTATAAACAAAGGAATTAGCAATTGGAGAGGTAGCGCATTCAATTATTACAAGCAAGAATCTGAAGATTTGTGGAACACAACAAATATTGCAGGTGTACAGAAACGGATTGCCCGGTTGGCAGGAATAAAAAACTACAGTCGTCATAACTTGTCAAAATCATTTGTCGAAATTTATGATTTAATCGATTCGGATAGCAATAAAGTATATCGTTGGCGGATTCGTAACCTCGACAACGAAATAATATTATCTGCCACAGAAGATTATAAAATTCCGGGCAGAGCAGAAGATGAAATGTATTTGGCAGTGGTGAAAATTATTGAAACTCCGGAGAAAGTAATTACAAACGCTTTCAACGATATAGTTTTGGATGAACAGGAAATCGGGAATTTCGAAATTCAGATTTCGGAAACCAATAAATATTCATTCGATGTAATAAATCTGGCAGCTGCTCCAACCAGCACCGACCGGGTTATTGCCAGGCAGTTTACCTATTACAATTCGCAGGCAGAATTAAAAGATGCAATTCTGGAAATCATAAAATTTATGACCACCGATTTTACGGAAGAAGGAATGTTTGTGGTCGAGCACATTTTATTGCGCCCCGATGTTACAGAAACCGATATTCCGCTAAATCAGTTTATGCCCATTTGCACCGACGATTGCACCAGTTGTCAACCCATCGATCCTTACTCTTTTCGCGTAACAGTTATTTTGCCGGGTTGGACGTATCGATTTTCAAATCCGGATTTTAGAAATTTTTTGGAAGAATTGATACGAAAAGAAATTCCTGCTCACATTCTTGTCCGAATTTGTTGGGTGGGTTATCGCAAAAACGAAGTGGAAGACGATCAAAATGAAATGCTTCAGTTCGAAAAAGCATACAAAGATTTTCTATTGGCTAAAACAAAACTTGGGCAGGCGCAAAATAGCAGCAAACTCAAAAAGTTAATTAAAATATTAAATGAACTGAATTCCATTTATCCATCGGGAAGATTAATCGATTGCGACGATGAAGAAGATTCGCTGGAAGGCAGGATAATTTTAGGAAGAACCAACATTGGAAACCTTTAAATCAGAAAGTTATGGCAGCAAAATTAACAGAACTCACTACTCAATATCATACCTTTGAAGACAACCAGGTGTTGACAAAAGACCAGTTAAATGAGTTCATCAATTATTTTGAAGACCAGGATAGATTGACGCGGATTTTTTTGAGTGGAGTTGGCATTGTTTGTGGATTTAATCTGAAATTAAATTCAGAGAAAAGTAAAATTACAATTTCGCAGGGTGTTGGAGTAACTACCGACGGTGATTTAATTAAGCTGAAAAAAAATATTGGGCAGTCGCCGCTGAAATCGATTGATTTAGCACAAATTGAATACACACATTTTAAAAAATTTGAAGACAGTTTTGCCGGTTATCGTTTTTTTAAAAAGCAAGTTACTGTTGATGGAGTAAAAAAAACGATTCCTATAAATTTATGGGAAATTTTGCCCGAAGCTGGAGAAAATACAAGCCTTCTAAATACTTTGCCAAACCTCGACAATAAAGTTGTTTTGCTCTATTTAGAATCGTTTGCCAAAGAAGGAGATTTGTGTACTTCCATAGACTGCGATAATCAGGGAATTGAGCAGGTTGCACGGCTGCGGGTTTTGCTCGTTACAAAAGCAGATGCAGCGTACATTGCAGGACTCGACTCCATTTTTACAAAACACGATGTAGCCGATGATTATTTTAAATTACCCGAAGTTGCAGTACGGCGTGTTGTTTTAAACGGCACAAATGCATCGGGTTACGATAATTTAAAACTTGCATATTATCGGGCACTAATTAACAACGATAGATTGCTTCAGAATTTAACAAATGGTATTTCAAATGTAGTTACCAATTTTAATCCTATCCTGAAATTGAATTTGACAAAAAGTTCTCTTTTTTCATTAAATTCAAATTTGCAAAACATCTTTAGTTTCAGCGCTTACACTGTTCCTTTTAACATCCAATACCGTTACGATTGTGTAAAAGATATTGTTGATACTTACAACGAAATTAAATGCCTGTTGCTGGCACTTCGCGAAGAGTGTTGCCCAAATATTAAAGCTTTCCCAAAACATTTAATGCTGGGCTGCATCAACGAGATTAATAGCGATGTAAAACATTACCGGCATCGGTTTTATAAATCGCCAATATTAAATTGCGAAACCAATAAAATAGAACAATGCAAAAATTTAGTATTGCGTTTATTCGAAATAATTGGTCAGTTTAAAACTTCGGTTGGCGAAACAAAAATTACACCTTCAAATAAATTACCCGAATTAAGTTTCCGAAGCATTCCATTTTATTACAGTGTTGATTTGGGTTTGTTAAGTTCGTGGAATTATTTCAAAACTGAAAAAGACAAACAGGATACTAATCTGTGTTATCATACAAACAATTTATCGCCGGCATTGCACATTCAAAATCCATTAAATTACAATACAGATAAATTTGATTTTTATCGGATTGAAGGACACCAGGGCAAAGATTATCAAGTGGTTTTGGAAGAAATCGATAAATTAAAAACAGAACATGGTTTGGCCTTCGATGTAAAAGCATTGTCGGTAAATATAAATAGCAGAAATTTAAATGTTGACGATTATCTCTGTGAATTTGAAGATTTAAATGTATTGTTGCGAGCATGGACTGCCGAACAGGAGTGTGTTCTTGCTGAAGTTTCGGGGTTCTTTTCTGGTTTTAGCGTTGCAGTTCCCGGAGAGAATGTGAAGGAGCCTCAACTTAATTTATCCCGTCCGATTGTTGAGACTGCCGCCGAAACAAATACCTTGGAAACACCAAAGTCGACCTTTTTTACAAAAGCCACAAGCGGTACTCGTTTTATTACTGCCGCTGCTGCAGAGGCACAATACGAACCGCTTACTTACATAAAAAGTGAAGTTATTTCGGAGAATTTAACTACCAGCGAAGATGCCTTGGGCAGCGTTATGAAAGTTGCTTTTGAAGCAACAAAAGGTGGTTCGGTGAACGACATAATTGCAATGTCACAAACTTTAGTAGCCGAAAAAGTAAACACGGATGAGTGGAACAGCAAACCCGAAATTAAAGCTTTTGTAATCGACCAGTCTATAGAATTGATGGCTCACGCACACATTCTTTCTCAAAAAATGCCAACTACTTTAACGAATGTAAGTGTTGCACAAGTGGATGCCTACAAAGCTACTATGTCTAATCTTTGTGCGCTGGTAAAAAAGATGAAAGCCAGTTATCAAAAGGTTGATCTTTCTATTGGATTAAAAGCTTTTATTGGAATTTTTATCAATCAGCTTTCTATTGTTTGTTGTTCAGGGAAAAAATTGCAGATTTTATTGGAAGAAATCAACAAACGTAAAGAGAGTATTTTAGTCCGTTTACAGCTTTCTAAATTTGTTGAGAAAAATCCTGGATTGGAACATCGCGCCGGGGTTCAACCCGGAGGTACATTTATCTTGGTTTATTTGAACAAAGTGAAAATGCAGGAATCTAAAGAAAATGTTGTGACGGAAAAATTAATTAACACCGACAATACTTTTAATCCACGAACTGCTCTAACAAATTTGAAGGCTCGAACAACTATTGATGTTGTCGAAGAATCAATTACAAGTGCTAGCAGTTTACGTATTAACGAAAACATATTTCTTAATGATAATTTCGAAATGTTTGAGCGATTTATTGGGTCAACCGATTTGCCAAACAACACAGTTATTGCCGATTTCTCTTTGCCGTACATGTGTTGTTCCGATTGCGCTCTGGTGAACTTTATAATTGCAAAACCACCTGTTTCGTTGCGGCTTGAAAAAGATGAATTTTGTTTGGGGAAAGATACCAGTCCTCTGCTTTTTGAAGTCTCACCCGAAGACGGTGTAATTAAAGCCGATCCGGAATCTGCGGGAATAACAATAGATGGCAAAAAACTCATGCTAGATGCAGCTTTGTTTCCAGACGAAATGCTCGGAAAACCTATTCTTTTTACGGTAAACGACCAAATTACGCAAACTCAACTTACCGTTTATCGTGCCGTTCAGTTTGATTTTGAAGTACCTGAATCACCAACTTCCGTCTCTAAAGTTAATTTTAGGCCCACTGGCAAATTAGATGGTGCTACTTTCTTATGGAGTTTTGGCGACGATAATCTTTCCACCGAGCGAAACCCCACGCATGTATATAATCTTCCGGTAAATGAAGATAATAAAGTTACGGTTTCGCTTACTGTAACTGCACCCAATGGAGTTTGCCACAACACGGTTGAACACCAAATTGAGTTTATAGTTGAAGAGACAAAAATTAGTTTAGAAAAAGAAAATTTCTGCCAGAACGATAAAAACAGTTATCCGTTTGTAGTTACACCTACAGGTGCAGAAGTAAAAATTGAAGGTAGCGGAGTTGAACCTGATAATTTAGGAGGATTTGTCTTTATTCCTGCAATTGCTGATACCGGGGAAATAAATTTCTCATTAAATGGAGAACCTTCTGGAGTGAAAGTTATGGTACACGAAGCTCCGGTAGCTAAATTTGAACCAAATCAGGTTGAAAACCAATTGGTTTTAACTAATAATTCTACTGGAGCCGATTCTTATGTTTGGATAGTTAATAAAATTGAATTTTCGGCTGCTGATATTTCATCACATATTATTTCATTAACTTCTAGTAGTCCAACTCTCTGGGCACTGCAACTGCGTGCCATAAGTAAAACGTGTGGAGACAGTGCTTCCGCAATTATCGAGTTTGAAACAAGATTTAACGAGCAACCACCAGTTGACAACTGCGTGGAAGAAACCAAAGCTGCCATATTAATAGATGCTAATGTTTTGGTAAAACTTCAAAATCCGAATTCCGATTTTATTCAACAAATTTGGCAGAGAACCAGTCAATTATATGGTGGAACTACTGAGTTTAACAAAGGTGTTTTGGATGACATCGACAATTATCTTGCAGGCAAAAACAATGACAGGTTGGAATCTGAATTTATCGACTTGTTGGTGACTACACAGAATATAATTGTTGAAATTGACCGTTTAAAATTTAAGGAGGATTTCGATAAATTGATTGAATTGTTTGGTTTGCAGTTGCAGTTATTCTACAATATTTTGGGTTGTCAGGATGCCGCTACAATTAAACAATTTACAGGTATTCTTCAAGATATATTAAATAGGATTATCGGAATTCTTCAGTTTCTGAAAGAGATGAAAGTAACCATGCCCGATTCTCTTAAAGCGTTTATAAAAGCTTATGCTGAAAAAGTTAAAGACATAGGTTTGCTCGTTGAGCACCTGCAAATAATATCGGATCAAATATTAATTTAAATTGAATAATTCAAATCACATAATTGAAAAGGTTTTTCTGGAGGTGAATACTTCAAGGCTGGAAACGGCTCATTCTATAAAAAATAACATTAGCGAGTTTTTAAAGAATGAATTGTTTCCCAGGCTCGAAGTGCTTTTTAATGAATATGATTTGGATAAAACTATTGTTCGGTTTGATGAGATAAACATTAATCTTTCGGTGGAAAAATGGAAAGATTTTGAAGGGAGTAAATATGAAATTACCAAAAAAATTGAGGACAAAATAAAACTTCATATTCAGCCTAAATTAATAGAACAGAAATTAGAACTGGCAAATTCTGAGGATATTCAAAAAAATTCATTTGCCAAAAATTACCAAGCTATATTTTTATATTTTCTCGAAAACGGATGTTTGCCCTGGTTTGGAAAAGAAGAGCACATTTATGAGTTTATTGAGGTGGAAAGTTGGCGTAAAAGTTTGGCGAACTCTGGTTTTATTAAAAAACTATTGGAGTTGTTTGGAAGGAAAAAAAACTTAGCAGATCGTTTTGTTAACCAGTTTTCCGATGATATTACACTTGCTTTTTTGGCGAAAATAAATGCAAAAATAGAGGATAATAAGGAACAAATTCTGAATTTTTTGGGGAAAACAAATTTCAAAATAAAACAACTTTTTTTGAAACTGTTATTTCAAATTTCAATTTCAGGTGAAATAAATTTGACAAAGAATTCGTTGCAAGTTTTTTTTCATAAAATAGGACAACTTAAAATTACTTCACCTAAAAAATCTGAATTCAAAAATATAGATGGAATTGTAAAACTCCTTCCAAAAATTCTAACAGAAAGAGTTTTGGAGGATTCTCATTTTTTCGAAATAACTAGCATTTTTAAGGTTAAAAACACATCAGAAAATGAGATGATTTCTTCGTTGCTAAAGTTAGAAGTGCTTTCTAATTCAGAAAATTTACTGGAAGAAAGTGAAGTGAATCAGAACGAAGGAGAACCTGCGTTTTTCGAAAACGAGAGAAATGAAATAGCAGTTCAAAATGCCGGGTTAATACTACTTCATCCGTTTTTGAAACATTTTTTTGTTAATACCGGGATTGCTGATAAAAATGGAACGCTCTTAAAAAACAAGTTGGATTTGGCCGTTCAATCCTTACATTTTTTAGCCACTGGCAACGAAAATGTATTTGAAGGAGATTTGGTTTTTGAGAAATTTCTTTGTGGAGTTCCTTTAAAAAGGCCAGTTCCAAAATTGAGTTTGTTAACTGATGAAATTCGGGAAGAAGCTTATGTTTTGTTGAAAGAAGTTGTAAAACACTGGACGGCACTAAAAAATACATCACCGGATGGTTTACGACAAATGTTTATTCAACGCACTGGAAAACTCATTCAATTAGAGAATAAATACAAATTACTAGTTGAACGGAAAACAGTAGATATTTTGCTGGATAAAATTAATTGGAATATTTCAATTGTGAAATTACCCTGGTTAGAAGAACTTGTTATAGTTGAATGGTAAAAGGTTATGAAAACAAAAGTAAATAGAACGGCAGATAGGAATAAAAGCAGTACTCCATTTTTTGCCTCAAAAAACAGTACGGGCTTTTTAGGTATGCAAGCAAAGTTAACGGTTGGGAAACCCGAAGATAAATATGAAGTTGAGGCCGATACTATTGCAGATAAGGTTGTAAATCATTTCCAATCAGAGAACCAAAGTTTTTTTGGTTCAGAAAATTCTTCACCTGTACAACGTCAACCCAATATTTCTGTTCAGGAAAAACCGCTGGCTGAAAATATATCGCCATTTATTCAGCGGCAGGAAGAAGAGGAAGAGGAAGCTCAGGCAAAACTTCAGGATTTAACTGTCCAAAAGCAGGAGGAAGAGATGTTGCAGACTCAACCTATTGAAGAAGAGGAAGAGTTGCTGCAACCCCAGGTAGAAGAGGAGGGAGAGGAAATTGTAATGCCCAAAGCTGATACTGAGGTAGCGGAACCACAATATTCAACAGAGCAGCTTTTGAAAAATACCAAAGGAAACGGTAGTCCGTTGGATCCGGAAACGCAATCTCAAATGGAAAACAGTTTTGGGGCGAATTTTGGTGGTGTTAAAATTCATACAGATAATACTTCGGTTCAGTTAAATAAAGAGTTAGGTTCGCAGGCATTCACAACCGGGAACAATATTTATTTCAACGAAGGAAAATATAAACCAGAATCTCAGAATGGCAAAAAATTGCTGGCACACGAATTAACACACACGGTTCAGCAGGGTGCAGTTAGTACTCAAACAAACGGAACTCCAATTCAACGATGGCCGTGGAGTACCAGAAGCCCTGAGGAAATCAGGGAAGAACAAAAACGTGAATTCAGAAACAGGAATTACGGACCACTAACATACACGAGAACGGAAATTTCAGGTTCTGGTTTCGAAGCCAAATATTATCCCCGTGCCAGTAGGTTAAATGTTACGGTACGCGGAAAAATGCGTTTTGCAGATACGCTTGTTAATAATGGTGGAACCTATTCTTCGTCAAACTATTTTATGCAAAGGGCTGGATTTATTAATATTATGAATAATTTGCCTGCTGCTGTTCAATCCAGAATTTTGCCATATTTTCAGTGGACTGATGAACAAAAACAGATTCATTTAATACGTTTTCGGCAAAACCTGCAAGCTGCCGGCAATTTATGGCAAAACACCGGAATGTCTTTTCAGGTTGATGAAACCGGTTGGGAAGATGTTACAGCCACGCCCAATATAAATATTAACATTACGCAAGGTGAAGCTGTTCACCGAACAAGACCGGGAGGATTTTTTAATTTGTTTACCGTAACCGATGAATCAACCAGTGATCATGTTCAGGTTGAAATTGTAAAACAACCCACTGCCAGTGATTTTGCGAATGTTAGACAAATTATTACCGAACATAACGCAGCTACAGGGGCTTCGGTTACTGGCGGAATGGTACGGGGCGTAAGATCGTATTTGGGAAACGATCCTGGAAGCCGGGATTCTGCCCCTCAGGGATTTAACAATTTAATGTCGCTTGAAAGTGACCGGATGGATGATCCATCAAACCAACGTTATAGGACATCAGTTCGGTTTGAAAATAACGAAAACGAATTGTCAGGATCAGCCAGGGGAAGTTTAGATAATTTTTTTAGTGATCCCAATATTCTACTGGATAATAGTGACCGCGATGTTGATGTTGATTTACAAGGTTTTGCATCAGCCCCGGGGTCAACGATTTATAACAGGAGTTTAGTGGAAAGCAGGATTGATACTGTAGAGAACTATATTGACAACAGAATTATTAATTCCAATATTAATACGAATGTTTGGTCTGTTGGTCGGACAAATGATTCTGATTCCAGTGCCGAAACTGATTTGGCTGCAAATCCTGCAACACACGATCCGGCTGATTTCAGGAAAGTGGATGTAACGGTTAACAGGCAGGGCAGGGGAGGACAAAATGTATTTGCACATGAACTTGGGCATGTATTTGGGCTGGGTGACGAGTATGCAGAAGTTGGAAATGGTTACAACCGTCCGGCTGGTTCAGCGGCAACACACGATCAACTGGCAAAAAATGCTGGTGTTGCCGGTGGTGCAACTGTTGGCGACGATAACCGGATGATGTCAACCGGAAACCAGGTTGGCGCCGCGCATTACTCAACTTTTGCCGATGCATTGAGCCGTTTAACTTCTAAAAGGTGGAAAATAATAACTTCTTAGTATCTTTATTTAGTTTATTAAAATTCAATTATGATTCAATTTATTCAAAACAACAATGACTTAAAACTTAACCATCAGAACGAAACACCCTTGTTTGAAAAAATTAATATTCCGCCTGATTATGGTTCCCGATTGGTTTCAAGAGTTTATACTGATGGAAGTTTGTATTATTTATCACAGGCAAGAGAATCAGACAGTTCTATGGATATGAATGAAAGTTGGAATTTTATTTCTACTGTTTCTGCTTCCGGAATTAACAAAATCAGAAAAACGCTTGCCAAGTGTTGTGAAATAAAAAGCAATGTAAAACCGGGCGGAAATATTAAAGGTGCTGTTATTTGGAATATCCAGTGTAAAAATGAATTGCATGAAATAGT
>JABMPI010000255.1 GCA_013203755.1 Bacteroidota bacterium | reverse complement strand
GTTACTTATCTTATTGCCTTCCTTATAATGCGCAAACAAATAAAATGGCAGTTACTTGTTTCCTTTGCACTGATTCTTGTAACAGATTTGCTTTACCGTTACTGGCCGGTCGCAGGATTTAACCAGCCATTTGTTGCAGGTGAAAACTTTGGTTCCTGGACAGATATAATTCTTACAGGAAGTATGGAACACGGAAACTGGGTGCCTTTTAACGCCATTCCTACATCGGCACACACAATTTGGGGAGTAATTGCCGGTATGATTCTAATGAAAGACTGGACTCACAAAAAAAAATTATTGACACTTTTAATCTCAGGTATCATTGGTGTAATAATTGGTTATGCCATGAATCCTTTCATCCCGATTATCAAACATATTTGTACAAGTTCGTTTGTTATCGTTAGCGGAGGTTGGTCTTTAATAGGATTGGCTGTTTCGTATTGGTTAATTGATATTTTAAATTTCAAAAAGGCACCAATGTTTTTTGCTGTATTTGGAATGAATCCGCTATTTATTTATCTGATGGCAGGTAGTTTTCGCAGATTCTTTGGGGGGGTGGTTGATCCGTTTATTTACAGAATTTTTAGCTGGACTAACGAGGTAACCATTACGATTATCTCGACTCTTATTATTGCAACAATGTTGTGGTATGTTTGTTATTTTCTCTATAAACGCAGGATATTTATTCGATTGTAAAACTCGGATAAGAGTATATAAAAAATAGGATTCCATCTTTATATTCTAAAAACAGAAAGATGTAATCTTTATACTCTGTTAATTTTCTTACAGAACCTTCGGGAGTACTTTGTGTGACTTGAGGTTAGTTTTAATCATCTAATTCCTCATGGCTTGCTAATTGATTCTATATATTCTCTTCTGAAATTCAGGGGAGATGTCATCAGTCAGCTGGCTGATGACAGTGGGGTGAAATAACGAAAATTAGATTTGCGGCTTCTTTGCCGAAATAAAGTAGGCGAAATACCCCTTGGCTCAGCCACGGAGATAGTCAACTTTAAGAATTTTATTTATTTTCTTTACCACAAAGGTTCTCCAAGGAATTCACAAAGTACAGGAAAGTTTTTTTTGAATTATGCAATTATTCTTGTTAGAGCCCTTTCAACGAAAGCTGAATCCTTTTTCGTGGAATATCCAACTCTTTTACCCGAACTTTTATATGCTCGTGCAATTTTACAATTTCGTTGGGATCAGAGATAAAACGGTCGGCCATTTCCGAAACGTGAATCAGCCCCGATTCTTTAATTCCCACATCAACAAAAGCCCCGAACTTGGTAATGTTATTTACTATTCCGGGCAGTACCATCCCAACTTGCAAGTGCTGGATGTTAAAAATACCTTCAGCAAATTCAAACACTTTAATGGGTTTTCTAGGGTCGCGTCTGGGTTTTAGTAATTCACTTTTTATGTCGTTTAAAGTTGGTAGCCCAATTTCCGGAGTAACATATTTTTGAAAGTCAACCTTTGAAACCAGCTCTTCATTTCGAACCAAATCAATTACATCACATTTTAAATCTTTGGCAATTTGTTTTATAATTTTGTACGATTCGGGGTGAACACCGGAATTGTCTAGTGGATTTTTAGCATCGGGAATTCGAAGAAAACCTGCGGCCTGCTCAAACGCTTTTGGTCCCATTCTGGGTACTTTTTTTAATTCATCGCGCGATTGAAAAGCTCCGTTCTGTTTTCTGTAAATTGTAATGTTCTCGGCTAATTGTGATCCAAGACCTGAAATATATGTTAGTAAATGTTTGCTCGCAGTATTCAAATTTACACCAACAGAATTTACACTTAATTCCACAACCGAATCCAAACTGTTTTTTAAATTTTTCTGTTCTACATCGTGCTGGTACTGTCCAACTCCAATACTTTTTGGATCAATTTTAACCAATTCTGCAAGCGGATCCATTAAACGCCTTCCAATTGAAACAGCTCCACGAACAGTAACATCGTATTGTGGAAATTCCTGACGTGCAACCGAAGATGCAGAGTAAACGGACGCACCGTCTTCGCTAACAACATACACACGAATTTCTCGGTTGAAATGTAGCTTTTTTATAAAAGCTTCTGTCTCGCGGCTTGCAGTTCCGTTGCCAATTGCAATAGCATCAATTTTGTACATTTCCACCATCGACGATATTTTTTTAGCAGCCATTTTACGCTCTTCCTGCGGTGGGTGTGGGTAAATGTTTTCGTTATGCAGCAGATTTCCTTGTTCGTCTAAACATACAATTTTGCAGCCAGACCGATAACCAGGATCGATTGCCAGCGTTCTTCTTTGACCCAATGGAGGTGCTAGTAAAAGTTGTTTTAAATTTTCAGAAAAAACTTTTATCGCTTCGGTATCGGCCTTCTCTTTCGAAAGATTTGAAAATTCCGTTTCAATCGAAGGTTGAATTAAACGTTTGTTACTGTCTTTTACTGCCAGAAATACCTGCTCCGAACTTTGGTTGTTTCCCCGTACAAAAAAGCGGTCGAGATTTTCTAATGAGCGCTCTTCTTCGGTATTTATCGAAACGCGTAAAAAACCTTCATTTTCACCGCGACGCATGGCTAATAAACGGTGTGATGCACATTTTTTAAGCGGTTCGTTCCAGTCAAAATAGTCACGATATTTTGCTGCTGCCTCCTCTTTTCCTTTAATTATTTTTGATGTAATTGTTGCACTAACTTCAAATCCGCGACGTACAATGTTTCTCGCTTTTTCGTTTTCGTTTATCCATTCGGCAATAATATCACGTGCTCCGGCAAGTGCTTCGTCCGCGCTTTTTACATCTTCTTTTAAAAAGGAGTTTGCTCTAAATTCCGGGTCGCGCTCCACTTGTTTCATTATAATTTTAGCAAGTGGCTCCAAACCTTTTTCGCGGGCAATGGCTGCTTTTGTGCGGCGTTTTGGTTTGTATGGTAAATAAATATCTTCTAATTCAACCCCATCAAAACAGTTTT
>JABMPI010000254.1 GCA_013203755.1 Bacteroidota bacterium | reverse complement strand
AAGAAATAAGTAGGTTAAACAGCCCCTGAAAGTGTTCCCAGGAGCCACTTTCAAGCCATTATTTTTTATGTCCTCAAAACACCGTTCTAAAGAGCAGAACTGTCCCTTAGAACCATTATTTTGCCTTTAAAAAGGCAAAAACAACCTTTAGAGCAAAAAAGAACTTGCCAACACAAAATATCTGCTGTAAAATATCCACATGGCCAAAAAACAAAAACCATCATTAAAAACCAGACTACGCAATGCCGGCATACGCCGCTTTGACGAACTCATCCATGATCAGCCCCAGCATTGATTAATAAATAATTTTTCTGAAAGCGCAGTCGGTGGCCGGGTAAGGTTAAGAAACTTTGGGATCTTTAGTACAACCAAAATCAATAATAAACCAAAACCCAAATTTACCGCTTCAAAAAACTTTTTTAAGGATCTTTTTTAAAGGATAATGATACGGATAATATCGTAAAAAAGCAACTTGACAAATAAAAGGTGGAGGTGAATCAAATTTATGTATAATTTTATTTCAAATAACGTGCTTACGATTTTTAGTATTTTGTTGGGCTTATTTTTTGGTTTACAGAGTTTTTACCTCTATAGAAAGTATTTCCCTAAATTGAAGCTGTCTTATTATGAGCATGATTGTATATCTCTGGTTCATTCCTTAATGGGAAAATCAAAGGCCTTGAAATAAATTACAATTCACAACCTGTTTCATCAAATCTAATATATCTTAGCGGAAGTTTATTTAACGATGGAAATAGAGATATCGCAAAAAAACAATTGATAAAACCAATAAAAGTTATTTTGCCAGATAAATATCGTTGGGTTTCCTTTGATATAATTGATAAGTCTACAAATTTGGATTGTGATATCAAAATTAATGATAATGAGACAGAAATAAAATGGGATTTTTTTAAGTCGGCTGAATTTTTTAGATTTCATGCATTAGTTGAGAGAGTTTCAAATAATGGAATTAAAGGCATTAACGGCTTTCTACATAAATGTGCAGATGATTTATCAAAAGGGCTTAAATTTTATCATAGAATTCCTAACATGAGAGATATTTGCAAAGAGGATATTTTCAGGTTTAAAAGGAAGGATGGAAGAGGATATGATTGGCCTATGGTGCTCATATATCCTATTATGGCTGTAGCATTCTACGTAATATTTATCAATGGTAGTCCTTTTAAAAATACATATTCAATAGTTAATGAAGATAACGTTGAATATCAAGCTATATTTAGTAAAAGTGATATTGGGTCTAAGGCAGGAAACATAATAATTGATACAATTAATGAAGAAGAAATCAAATCGCTAATGCGGCCAAATTTAACGCTTGAAAAAATTGACACAAATCCGATTAGCCCAAGAGAATTGAAACAATTGATAATCTTTCCTATCGCTTTTTTGTTGCAGGGATTAATCGAGTTGTTAAAGAGGATCTTTCAGATATTCAGACAACAAAAAAGAAAAAAATTAATAAATCTTTATCAAGCTACAACACAATTTCCATAAGCAATTATCGATATAATTAGGGATTGAAAAAATGGGAAAAATTATGATTGAATTATTCGCTGAGATAGCAAAAGCAATTGTCAGCATTTGGATCCCTCTTGTCGCAATGCTTGCACTTACAACTTGGAGTAAACAGTCAAAGGCAAAGATACAAATTGACTTTATGACCGAACTTACGGATTCCGTTCACGAGTTTATCTATCTTATGGCTGCTCCAATCGCAACGGTTAGGCATGTCAAAATTGGAATGGAAAGTTATTCTGAGTTGCCTGCTCTTGATAAAACCGTTAAGAATCCAGGGGTGGTTGCATACATTCAACACCGCGGTAAAGAAGATGCTAAGCGACTTTACGAACGCCTGAAACCTTGCACAGAACACATGCCGAAAATTAAATCCTTATTAACTAAAGGACAAGTATTTGGACTGAAAAATTATAATAAGTGTTGGAATGCTTGTAATATGATCCTATGGCAGTACGAAAGAATTCAAACTCTATGCTTTATGATTGAGGATGGATCATTAAACTGGAAACATCCAGAAGTCGAGAAAACTTTAGCCGGAGCGATTGCCTTAAAATCAGAAGATATTAATAGGGATATTGAAGTGCATAATGTTGAGTTTTTGGCTTTTGTGAGAGACAACTACAAAAAGATATACAAATAAACCGCTTGCACGGCCTTGGGGCCGTGGCTGCGCTCCTTGTTTGCCGCCTGCGCTAAAAACAATAACCTACAGACTCATCTTATTTTTTACCAAAATATCGGAGCAACGGTTTTCTCGAATATTTTTTGATGCTAATTTGGGAACAGTATGGTATAACATACGATGAGAGTGTGGGAAAGGACAGGTAATAGCTGGGCCGACCAGTCTGCAGCTGGCATAGATTTTTGGAAACAAAAGACTGCACATATGAATTGGAAAACGATAGGCATCGGAGTTGTTGCTGCTGGTGGTGGTGTTGTAACAGTTATAGGCGGAGTTGCTGCAGGTACCGCAGCAACGGCAGCTACGGGAGGCATTGGTTTAGCGCCAGCAGTTATTGGTGCTGGGAGTACAGTCACTGCAGGGATTACTTTATTTGCCATTGGAATGGGAGATATTGCTGGTGGAATTTCAGGACAAGAGTCTATCTTAGTTTCTACTGCTAAGGCTATTTATAATACTCCTCCTGAGGCGACAGCAGTTAATCCATTTTAGCAAAAAAGAGGATTAATTATGCAAAAGAAAATTTTTCTTAACGTCTTAGTTGCTAGTATTCTTCAAATGATATTTTCAGTATATATTGTTTATGCTGTTTTTTATCGAAGCAATAATAATGCTTATAACAAGTTGGTTGCTTTAGCTGTTATTTTATTTGCTATACAGCTTTTTAATTCTGGAGCAACGTTATTAACACGTCAAAATTATGCAAGAATTTTAACAGTAACAAATATGTTGAATTTGGCGTTTATTTCTTTTGGGGGTCTGTTATGGATTGGCTTTCATAATTTTTATAGTTTGTTTAGATTCATTTTTTGGTTTATTTTGTTATTTATATCTTTTTATTTCATCTATTTTTTAACTCGTCCAAATATTAAAGAACAATTTAAAGGCGTGCCGAAGAAAAACTGTTAACGTGAATTATACCGGTTGCTTTTAGCTAACAATTCTACATTAACCCATTAACCGTCCCGGAGGTAAACCACCCCCCTGAAAACCACCTAAAACCCCGCTTTTAGCCCAATCAATTTCCAGATTGGCAAAATTCCATTCTAAAGGTAAGAACTGCCCGTTTGCAAAACTCCATACTCATCTTACCAAATGCGTCAAAACTTTTTGTAAAAACCCCCGTGCTTGCTATAAAAATAATAAGCTACATACTGATCTTGCCAAATGGATCGTATATGTTTTACCAAATTCCCATCGAACTTTAATGTAAAGTGGCCGGGTTTGTCAAGACCATTT
>JABMPI010000029.1 GCA_013203755.1 Bacteroidota bacterium | reverse complement strand
TTAAAGAAATTGGAACAGAATATGGATGTATAACTATTTCAATAAAATGCTTTCCATTTAGTTCATGCAGGTTGACTTCAACCATTATTCCAATAGCATTTTTGATTTTGTTCGGAATATCGTCCATCAACTTTTTGTAACCGTCAATACCTACAATATTTCCATTATCATCTTTACCGATAAAAATCACACCACCTTGTGCATTAGCAAAGCCACAAACCCATTTTAGGTAATCGTCATGCCAACTTTGCTTGTATTCTATGTTTTGATGTTCTGTCATTTAATCATTTTCAATAAAGACGCAAATTACACAATTTTCACGAGTGCGTTAGCAATAAAACTGCTGTTTTGCATGCTGAAGTATTGGCATGTGCGTTGGAGTTTGCAAATGTTCAGTTCGGGGCATGGGCTTTACATAATTTTTCTTTTTTTGTCTCAATGCAACAAAATTGTCCGACGTGGTAGTTTTTCAGGCTTGTTGGTATCATTCCGGCGGTATAATTAGGATAGGTATTTAACCTCGAATTTTAGCATTATTTTAAAATTAATTAGGAAGAATTTTAATGCATCTCTGATCTTGGGAAATGAATGCTTAACTTGAGTATTAGATGGATATCTTGTGATAAAAGCTGGTTCGAACTTTGTCCGTTTGGGAGTACAATTTTTTAGACCATAGACGATGGACAGTAGACCATAGTTTGTGGTCTTTTTTATTGGTATATTTTTTCTCGCGCACATTCATTTTATTATTTATACCTCAATTAATCTGTCCAATTCCCGCTCAATTCTGTGAATAAGGTAGAAAGGCAGGTTGAGGAGAGTAAACTTTTTGCCTGCAATGGTTTTTGCTTTCTGAATCAGGTATTCACCCTGATAGACTCTTATGGCGATATTATGGGGGGCGCGATCCATAAATTGGTGCAACGATTTTAATTTTCCAATACTTCCCGATTTTACTTCAATAGGAATAAGCTTTCCCTTCCAGGGTAAAATATAATCTACCTCAGCACTTGATTCTTTTTTCGCGCGTACCCAAAAATTTAATTTGTTGCTCATTGAAAAACCTGATGAAAGCAGTTCTTGACCGGTAATGTGTTCGGCAATGATTCCTCGGTACGCTTCACCAATATTGTCATTAAATACGAGTTCGCCCATCAATCCCCTTGTATGGTTTATAAATCCGGTATCCAATACATGGAGCCGGGGTTTCTTTCTCATTGATGGAGAAGCAGGAACACTAAACGTGATACTGGGATATATTAATCGTATTAACATTGTTTTTTCAAGGCTACGAAAAGCTTCTCTCATTTCTCTTGAACGGTACTCCGAATTTCCAAATTTTTCAAATGTTATCCTGGTTCCACCCTCGGCAAAAACATGGTCAATGATATGTCTTATATAATTCGCCTGTGCAGAAGAAACAGCATATTTTTCCACATCTTCTGAAAAGGAATGGATTAGACTGTCGTATACAGAACCCAGCGATGAAATATCAGTGCCATCTGCATAATGTTTTAAAATCTCTGGCATTCCGCCAATGGTTGCATATTTCTTAAACAGTGCGGTAAATTGGTTATATAAAAAAGCCGGGACTTCAGGTTTTTCAAGTTCTGCTGCTAATAATTCATTGTTGGTGGCATAAAGAAACTCCTTAAATGAGCAAGGATGAATTGCCATATATTCAACCCTGCCAACCGGAAAAGAAATCTTTCGATCCATTATGCTCTCTAAAAGTGAACCTGCAGTGATTACGAACAGGTCACTGGTCTCCTCATAAAAATACCTGAGAAGAGCTATTGCTTTTGGCGAGTTCTGAATTTCATCAATAAAAATAAGGGTTGTGCCTCCATTTCTCTTTTTCCCGGCAAAAATAAACAGGGTCGTAATTAAATCGGGGAAAGGATAATTCTGTTCGAATAACTGCTTTTCTTCTTCTTTTTCAAGATTAAAGTATATGTACTGGTCGAATTGTTCCGAAAACATATTTATCGCTGTAGTTTTTCCAACTTGCCTCGCACCTCTTATTACCAGAGGTTTTCGGAACTTCTTTTCTTTCCACTTTTTTAGCTCATCTATTATTTCCCTTTTAAACATTTACTCGATTGTATTAAAGTGAGGGTTAAATATACAAATAAATGTATTAAAGTGAGGGTTAAATTTGAAAAAATCGTATTAAAGTGAGGAATAAAATCTGTGTTTTTAAGATTTCTTTGTGTTACATCTTTTGATTAAACTAATTGGCTAATAAAAATAGAAATAATTTTCGAAAAAAATATTTCGACTTGGAAAAGAAAGGTAGATATGAATAATTTTGCTAAGTCGGGATCAGTCTAATAGGGTAGTTTAGCATTTTAATTACTATCAGAAGACCAAACCTATCACCTATCCCTTATATTCAGAAGGTCGCACACCATATTTCTCCTTAAAGCACTTGCTGAAGTATTTAGGATTAGCAAATCCTGCCAGGTATGCAACTTCTGAGATACGCAGCTTGTTTTGTATGATTAATTGTGCGGCTCGTTGAAGTCTCATATTCTGTAATAATTCTTTACCCGATTGCCCGGTAATCATTTTAATTTTTCTATAGAAATTGGTATGACTCATTCCAAGAATCTTTTCCATTGATTCAATGGAGAATTCAGAATCCGGAATAAACTCTTCAATAGTTTCTAATAGTTTCTTCAGGAATAATTCATCGGCTGAGTTTACCCTAACTTCGGAAGGTTCTAAAAGA
>JABMPI010000028.1 GCA_013203755.1 Bacteroidota bacterium | reverse complement strand
GGAGAAAGTTATACGGGATAAAAGTTTTATCTTTGATGCAGTTACTTGTCTTGGTGTTTTAACAAACATCATCAATGAGACAAATTCCACGAAAATTTACCATTGCCATTCCGGTAAAACCTTATGTAAAAAGATTCATTGAACTCAATTATGGGTATCCCGTTGATTTTAGTTCAGACAATGAAGCATATAAGTATTTACAGAATCTTTTACGAAAACCATCACGGAACAGAGATTGCCAAATCACTGACACTTTTTGTACCTACACCGCAGTTTTGGAAGTGTTAATTTCGGAGCACGACTTTTATCGTTATGGATGGGAACTCACAAAAACAAATGTCGTTGCCTTTGGTAAAAGATATGAATACAGGGCAAAAACAATGATGCGTACTATGGTCGCTATCTACCATGGGCTGGGACTTCCCATATTTAAAAGCATTAAAAAGTTTCAGGAATTATTTGAATTTGAAGAGGATGATTGGCGGTATGAAGCCATCAAAAAAGACTTTTATCGCAATGGATTCAATCAAAAAGTTGATTTTGAGGATGAAATTTTTCTTAAAATAGAGAAAATAATTTTGCGCAATATGTATGATTTAGGGACAATTAGTAAAGAAATAATTAAAGAGCATGAAACAAGTAATAAAAGCATCTGATAACCTGGGCGGCTTACTAAACATCTAGGCTGTTCCAAACTCCGTAATTTCAGTGAATGGGAAAGAGGTAAGCTTTTCAAACAGTGATGACATTTACGCTATATATTGTACAGCTGAAACAATGAACCTAAAAGAAGATCCTGTGAAAACCAATGCCGGAATACATTATAAAACCGATGTTACAGGGTTTGTGCCTGGGAACAGGGAAGATGTTCTGGAAGCTGTTAATGTTATGCAATCAAAACCTTATCAGATAATTATACAAGATGGAAACGGAAATTATCTACTTGCCGGAACCCAATCTTATCCACTTCGCCTGACCGCAATTCTTCAGGTCGGAACAAAAGTAAGCGACCCGGCAGGGTATCAGGTTCATTTCACCGGGCAAACAATTTTACGTGCCAGGTTTATAAACAACCCCTTCTAAGTATCCCATAACTCCCATTAATCAAAGATTTACCGGTCGTTTCTGTCCTTGAAACGGCCTTTTTTCGTGCCTTAATTTGCCGGTAAAAGCAAAATAATGGCTAAAAAAATAATTGTTGTTGATGGATATATTGGCTCTTACGCTTTTTCAAAACAATTTATTCGCAATGAACTGGAAGGGCATTCTAAAAATCCCGTTCAGGTAAAAATATCAAGTCTGGGTGGTTCTGTGGATCATGCCCTGAATATTTACGATCAGTTTGTGGAACATGGGAATGTAACTGCAGAGCTTTCTGCCTTTGTGGCAAGTTCGGCTACCATTATCTCTCTTGGAGCTAAAACGGTTCGCATGAATGAGAATTCATTTTACCTCATTCATAAGGCAATGAACTGGGTGGATGAATGGGGAACAATGAACGAAGATGAGATTGAAAACCTCATTGCCAAACTGGAAAAGCAGAAACAGGAGTTGGCGAAAGTTACCCTGCAACTGGCTAAAATGTACGTGGCTAAATCGGGTAAAGCACTGGACAAAATTATCGGTCTTATGAAACAGGAAACCTGGCTCACTGCTGAAGAAGCATTGGACTGGGGTTTTGTGGATGAAGTTTTTATTCCCGATGTGGCTGAGAACTACCTGGAGAATATGCCTTTGGTGGCTATGGTTACTTCCAACGGATTTCCTGATCCTCCGCGGAAAAATAAATCACAAGCGACTCAACCCTCACAATCCAAACAATCCGGCCAGCAAACAGGACTGGATGAAGAATCCCTTTTTGAACGAATTTGGAACAAGATTGTAAAAAAACAAACGGATGATAACCCAATTTCTAAACCTGTTTCTGGTCCTCCTGTCAATTCAAATATCAATTCAAAAATTAAAACAAATAATAAACCACAAAAAATAAGTTCAATGAAACAATTCGGTAAAATAAATGCTGTTTTGGGTGTGGATGCCCTCGAATCAGTGGATGAGTCAGTTAGTTTGAACAGTGAGCAGCTGGAACTAATGGAAGGCGCTTTGTCACAAGCAGAGCAGGTAGCCACTGCCCGGGATACCTCGGAAGCTGAAAGAGATACTGCCCAAACCAACCTGACAAATGCAGTGGCTGCTTATGATGCCATTGACCAAACTATTGCGGCGGCTGAAACAACTGATGCTAAGGTTGCAGCTATTCGTGCACTGCTGGCTGCTAAGCCGGGTTCTGAAATTCATGGTAATCTGGATAAAAAAGATCCTGCAGGTAATACCACTAACGGAGTGGATTGGGATACCATTAACAACCTGCCTCACAATAAAACCGTTGACAAAAACTCATAAATATTATACAAAATGCCTATAACAACTACTGATATTGTTGCAGAGTATGGCGCATTCTATATCGATGCCGGCCAGAATAAAAAACGTATTCTAACCATGCTCTCCCAGGGAAGGGAAATTGTAAATTTCGCTACCCCAATTAAAACCGATGATACCATCTTCCGGCTGGCTAATGCCACCTTTAGGACTTTGGTGCAACCCTTTCAGAAAACATTCACACAAAAAGGTGGAGTTGATATTGTTCCCAAAGAGATCAGGCAGTATCGATTTAAAGTCGATGATGAATTTATGCCCGATGAACTGTATGCTACCTGGCTGGGGTTCCTGACTTCCAGTAACGTGAACCGCAAAGAGTGGCCCTTTGTAAAATGGTTGATTGAGGTGTACTACAAAAACCAGATTGATCAGGATATGGAACTGAATGAATACTACAAGGGTGTATTTAAAGCTCCTACTGTTGGTGTAGCAGGTGCCGAGGGAACAGGAATGGTTGGGGTTCAGAAGTTATTGCAGGAAGGTGTGGATGCCGATACCATTAACAGCATTACAATGGATCCTCTTGACCCG
>JABMPI010000253.1 GCA_013203755.1 Bacteroidota bacterium | reverse complement strand
TTTCTTGCTGACACTAAATAAGCGTGATTATTATAAATTGCTACCTTTTTCCAACAACATATTCATCAACAATTTTACCATCCAAATCTTTTAATTGAATAGAAATCTCACTTTTATTCACCTGCGCTTCAATGTAATTGTTGTTTGAACTAATCATTACCGGATAACCGAAGCCTGAATCATTTGACTTTATCCAGGCATTCTTATGTGTGTGCCCACTAATCATCAAATCAATTTTCGACTCTTTTAGAACAGGCCCAAAATGTTCAGCAAGAAATGCCATTCCATACCAATTCTTTTTATCTTGTTTAATTGGCATGTGTACAATTACAATTTTAAACTGGGCATTTACAAATTCCTCGCTAACAACCTCTTTTTTCAGCCACTCCAACTCTTTTAATCTGTAATTATCGAAATCGGCTAACCCAGCATAAACGGTAGTAGTGTCGGGTTTATCTTCGCCGCCATCCAAAATTACAAATCGTGTATTGGCAATGGTTAATCCGTAATAATATTTATTGTCGGGCAGGTCCAAATAATTCTTTAGTTGCCTTGCAAACTTGCCCCGTGTTTCATGGTTGCCCCTTGCGTAGTAGAATGGTTTTTCTGAAGCAAATTTACGAATACAAGTATCTAAAAAACTGGAATAAACTTGTGCTTCCTCTTCAATATGCCCTAAAATATCACCGTTCAAAAAATAACAATCTTGTTTTTCAATAGCATTAGAATCAAGGTATTTTGCCAGTTTAGTTGCCTGGTCGTGGATATCGCAAAAAACAGTAAAATTCACTTGTTTTTGGGTTGTACTAAAAGTTTTAAATGAATAGGATTTCGAGATTAGCGTATCGCCAAAAACAACTATATAGGGATAATACTCTTCAATTTCCTTTGCAACTAATTTGTATTCGTAGAGTTGTCCGGGCTTCAGATTTTCAATACGAACTTTATGAATGTGATTGCCCACATTTACCAAACCATCAGTGCTACTCACTTTTAGTTCAAAGTCATTGTTCCCCGATTTTATCATCACTCCCGGAACAACAAGCCTGTTTGTATTAAAACAAATGGTTGCACCTGTTTCACTTACATTTTGCAAATATGGCCCGTGCGAAAAAGTTAAAACCTCATTTTCTTGTGCAAAGCAGTAGTTTCCTAAGAGGAAAGGGATTAAGAAAATCATTAAATAGTTTCTCATCGGTTTTGTTTTGATTACAAGATTTGATAAAAATACAAAAACAAGATTGACTACACACCAATTAAATCAAGGAGTTAACCATTTTAAGAAAGAAATCTGATTTATCTGCAACAAAGCCCAACCCGGTTTGTGATCCGACAAAGGTTTTTCCATTTCAATAATTTGCCCCTCTACTGCTTTTACTTTAATAACCTGCCCGTTTCGTGCAATGGAGATTAACCCAAAAACCGAAACAAATATTATAATTATTATTTTTTTTGCATCAATTACACGTCTTATTTCTCCTTCAGAAACATAGATTGCAATCCTTTCAAATTATCTGTACTTATTAAATCAACCCTGGCATTTTTCAGTTCCGCCCACACTGCCTCTCTCTCTTTTTCGGGTCTTTCGGGTGTTGCCCAAAAACGGATTAAATATCCATTTTTACGAGCCTTTTCCATAATGTTACTTAACTTATTTTTCTCGTCGGCTGGCATCTCCCCAACCCCTCTCCATTTAAAATGATTGTTCCAATTGTCGCTAACCAATGGCATAAACAAAGGCGATATTTCAAGATCCAATTCAGAAATACGACCATCGTATCCAGCATAACGAACTTCCTGATTCTGCATATATTCAAAAGGACGATTCCCGGAAACGATTATTTGAATGGCTCCGGATACTTTCTTTCCCGAATTATAATGCGTCAGAATATCCTTGTAACCTTCCAAAATCTGATGTAAAAGTTTGTATGTTTTTAATCCTTCACTTTTAAAATCGACCAATATAATTATCTCTTCACCATTTCCATATACCGACCCATTATTACTATTTACTATATTTTTTAGTGGATCTAAATACAATTGCCTGAGCGTTCTACCTGTACCTATTTTATCGAAATCGTGTGCAACAAACAGCGAATCGCCAATTGCATAAACATCGGCTTCAATACTTTTGAACTTGCAATCCATTGCATCCAGCAAAGGTCGTTCGTGCTCATAGTCGTTATGCGCATGAGCAGGCAAAACCTGGGTGTTGCAGTTATTCTGAAAATTACAACTCATCAGAATCCCTGTAAGGAAAAAGAAAGAAATGGTTTTTAATATTTTCATTTATTTCATATTTAGTATTCTCTTACTTTTATTTTATTAATGCGAATAAAGGGTTGAAGTTAACTGTTTTTTAGGCTGAAAGCCTAATTTAATTCAGCCCAATGCAGCGCATTGGGTATATAAATAGATGCAGAGTAGCGTCTTGCAAGGACAACTTAATTTAATCTGCCTTTTCAAGGCGAATATTTACATTTTTTATTCAACCCAAGGCGTTGCCATTGGGCTGAAATAAACTGCACTTT
>JABMPI010000252.1 GCA_013203755.1 Bacteroidota bacterium | reverse complement strand
TCGAATCTTTATTGTGTAACGACTTGAAGATAAACAATTAACATCGCTTTTATTTGTTTTTAATTTACATTTTTAAGTAATATTGAATAACCATTTTAATAATTGGATAAGAATTACCCAGAAAAAGAAGCCATACAATAAAACCAGTTCTGAATTTTGCGAGAACCATCCTTGTAAGGTTTCTCCACTTCCTACTTTAATATCGGCAAATGCAGAACCTTTCATTCCTTTAATAAGAATAAAGTAGGTTATGGCAGTAATTGCCAATCCTCCAAAAGCTGACCCAAAATATTTCATGGGGCGCTTATAATTAAAAGAGAAAATCAGCCGGGCAATGTATTGAACGAATGCACCAAAGGAGAAAGCTATAAACACGGAGAGTAGTATCCCCGTTATTATCGCCAGAGCCTTTTCCGAATTGATGTAATTGGCTAACTCCATAACCACAGAGCCTCCTGCACTTTTAATTTTTACAACCGAAACAGCAACTGCTGCTCCCAAAAGCTCGAAAACAATGGAAACCGTTGTAGACGTTGGCATTCCGAAAGTGTTAAACATGTCTAACAGTATAACATCTGTTATCATAACTGCCAGAAAGATGATCATGATTTCGGAGAAGAAAAACATGTCGGGATGAAATATTCCCTTCCGGGCAACCTCCATCATTCCATTTGAAAAGGTAGCTCCAATAAGCACACCTAAACTGGCCATAAGAAAGATAACCCACTTTGGTGCAGCTTTCGATCCAATCGCAGAATTAAGGAAATTAACAGCGTCATTGCTAACTCCAACGATTAAATCTGATATCGCTAATGCGAACAGAACAACGACAAGAATTATGTAAAAATTTTCCATTTTTAATAAATTAATTAAGGGCGGCAAATATAGAGGCTAAGTAATAACTTAAACACCAATTCAACATTAAAAAAATATTAACTAACCATGAAATTACTGTTAATCAGTAAGTACGATAAATTTTATATTTTTGCGCAAATAAATATTTACAATGAGAATTTATTCGTCTGTCCTTCTATCAACTATTGTGTCGGTTATTCTTACTATTCTGGTACTATTTGTTATGTTACTCGCTTATTTATATGGAAGTAATATTGCAGTATTTATTCTAGCCGCACTGCTATTCTTTTTGGCGTCCTACTTTTCTATTTTATTTATAATGAAAAAATATATTATAGATAGAATCAGACCCATTTATAACACTATCAGGGATTTGCCTATTAGTGGTAAAAAGATGGAAGAGAAGGGTTTGGATACAAATAGTTTGCTTCATAATGTAAAGTACGAGGTAGAGGAGTGGGCTAAAACACAACTCAAAGAAATTGAGCGATTGAAGGAGTTGGAACGTTACAGAAAAGACTTTGTAGGTAACGTTTCGCACGAATTAAAAACTCCTATTTTTAATATTCAAGGGTATGTTTTAACACTTTTAGAAGGCGGAATGGACGACCCTAAAATTAACAAACTTTATTTATCGAGAACCGAAAAAAGTATTGATAGAATGGTATCGATAGTAGAGGATTTAGAGTCGATTACAAAACTTGAGTCGGGTGAGTTAAAGTTAAATATAGTAAAACTCGATCTTGTAAAAATGGTTGAGGAGGTTATTGAAATGCAACAGTGGACGGCTGCGGAAAGAAAAATTAAAATTCAGATTTTAGATAAACCTGAAAACCCCATTTTTATTAAGGCCGATAGAAAACGAATACTGGAAGTTCTGACCAATCTCACAATTAATGCCATTAAGTATGGAAAGAAAAAAGGGAATGTGAATATTTTGTTTCATGATATGGAAGACAATATTATTGTAGAAGTTTCGGATGATGGAGTTGGAATCGACAAAAAAGATTTACCGCGTATTTTTGAAAGATTCTTCCGCGCTGATAAATCCAGATCGCGCGAACAAGGAGGAACGGGTCTTGGCCTTTCAATTGTAAAACATATTATAGAGGCTCATAATCAATCGATTAATGTTCGAAGTGTAATTGATAAAGGAACGACTTTTAATTTTACACTTGAAAAAGCCAAATAATAGCATAACTTTGTGTTTATTGTCATTTTAAAGAATTAATATTGATTCTTTAAATGTTCAATATTTAAATTTATCTACAGAATTTTAAGGCATGAGTGAAGAGAAATTCAAAGTATTATTGGTTGACGACGAATTGGATATTTTAGAATTCCTTAGTTACAACCTGGAAAAAGAAGGTTACATAGTTTACACCGCTAAAAATGGTGTTGAAGCTTTAAAAATAGCCGAGGAAAAAGTTCCGCATCTAATTATTTTAGATGTAATGATGCCTGAAATGGATGGGATTGCGGCTTGCGAAGAGCTACGAAAAATGCCAGAGCTTAATAGAACTGTTATTGCTTTTTTAACGGCTCGTGGAGAAGATTATTCGCAAATTGCTGGTTTCGAGGCTGGTGCTGACGATTATATCACAAAACCTGTTCGTCCTAAAGTTTTGGTAAGTCGTGTGAAAGCGTTGTTAAAACGCTCTAGCGATAGCGCAGTGGCTGCAGTAATTGAAGATGTAAATGTGGTAAACATCGGAAATCTGGTAATCGATAAAGAGCGGTACCTTATTCGTATTGACGATATTGAAATGGTTCTTCCTCGTAAAGAGTTTGAATTACTTTCATTATTGGTTTCTAAGCCAGGGAAGGTTTTTACTCGCGAAGAGATTTATTCTTCGGTATGGGGTGAGAATGTGGTTGTTGGCGATAGGACCATCGATGTTCATATTCGTAAATTGCGCGAAAAAATTGGTAACGATCACATTAAAACTTTAAAAGGAATTGGATATAAATTTGTTGAGTAACAGTTTAGAACTCTTTTTCATTTAGAACTTTCGGGCTTTTGAGCTCTTTAGAAAATAGTTTGGGGCAATTGCCCCATTTTTTTGTGGGTTTAGATAAAATATATTACCAGATATAAAACGGAGAATCCTAAACCGTAGCCTGCAATTACCTGGGGAATGCTGTGTTTATTTAAAATTAACCGGGCGCTTCCTACCAATCCTGAAATTAGTACAACAGTTAATAGTGCAAAAATGGGATTAACACCGCTCCTAAACGAAAGCGCGAACATTGTACCCGTCATTCCCCCAACAGCGGCCATGTGGTTGCTTATTTTCCATTTAAACGAAATAAAAAGCAATACTATAATAACCAAAACGGATGCAATTAAAAACAGCTTAAAAACCGGGAAGGCCTTCATTCTACCCAAAAGCATAAATCCTATATAATAGAAAATTGACGATGATAAAAGTGGAATTATACGGTCGCGACTGTTTTCCATTAAAATATTGAACTTCGGATTAAGTGCCAAAATTGCCACCGACATTATTGGTAAAATTCCTGTCGAAAAAAGAACAACCAACAATACAAACCGTTTGGCTTCCCAGTTGAGAATCGAAAAATAAAACCCGGAATTAAATAACAAAAAGAATCCTAAAGTAGGAATTAAAACTGGGTGGAAAATAACCGAGATTAGCTTTGCAAGTTTCGTTGCCATATTATAATTCTTTTCTAAGTCTGGCTACCGGAATTTCAAGTTGTTCGCGGTATTTGGCAACTGTTCGTCGTGCAATAAGGTAGGTTTTTTCCTTTAAAATTTGTGCGAGTTTTTCGTCGGTTAAAGGTTTTTTCTTATTCTCATTATCAATACACTCGTGCAATATTTTTTTTATTTCGCGTGTAGAAACTTCTTCTCCATCATCTTTTTGAAGTCCTTCAGAAAAGAAATATTTTAACGGATAAATCCCAAAATGTGCTTGAATGTATTTGCTGTTAGAGACCCTCGAAATGGTTGAAATATCTAAATGTGTACGCTGGGCAATATCTTTCAAAATCATCGGGCGCAACTTGGTTTCATCTCCATCCTGAAAATATTCTTTCTGAAAACTAATAATCTCAGACATGGTAAGAAGCAAAGTAGTTTGTCTTTGTTGAATAGCATCGATAAACCATTTTGCGGAATCCGTTTTTTGCTTAACAAAAAGCATAGCTTCCTTGTCGTTTTTCTTCTTTTTTTGATTTTCGCTCAAAGTAAGAAGCATATCTTGGTATGTGTTGTTAATTATTAGGTTGGGTACATTTCGCTGGTTTAACGAAAGATTTAATTCGCCATCAATATTATCGAGAATAAAATCCGGAACAATGTGCTGGTTCGATTTATTTAACGGATTATTATACGAACTTCCCGGTTTTGGGTTGAGTTTTAAAATCTGATCAATTCCCATTTTCAGCTCTTCATCAGAAAGTTCGAGCTTACTTTGTATTTTGCTGTAATGTTTTTTTGTGAACTCTATAAAATAGTCTTTCACGATTGTTATAGCCAATTCAAGATGTTCGCTTTTTTTCTTTTTTAGTTGAAGAAGTAGACATTCGCGTAAATTGCGTGCACCAATTCCGGGTGGGTCAAAATTCTGAATCTCCAGCAATATTTTTAACAGTTCCTTTTCGTCAATATCAAGATTCATGTTAAAAGCTAAATCGTCAGAAATCGACATTAAATCGCGTCGCAGATAACCATCGTCGTCAATATTGCCAATTATATATTCAGCCAATTGCTTTTGCTCTTCACTTAAAGAGACCATTCGTAGCTGGTCGTATAAAAACTCGTGAAATGTGGTACCTACAGAAAAAGGAACTTCAACGTATTTATCGTCTTTCGAAATGTTGTTGGTATTTAATTTATACGAAGGAATGTCTTCGTCTTCCGAATAGTAATCGTCAAACGTAAATTCATCGTTATCAACGTCTTTTTCGGTATCTTGTTCTTCAGGAATGCTATCTTCGTTAGTTTGTTCCGGATTGTCTGACTCAAGCTCAAGTACCGGATTTTCTTCCAACTCCTTTTTAATACGCTGTTCGAGCTGAACAGTCGGGATTTCCAGAAGTTTAATCACCTGGATTTGTTGAGGTGATAACTTCTGAAGCAGTTTTTGTTGTAATGATAATTTTTGCTTCATTTCCCAATTGTTAACTCCGTAAATTTAGTATTTTTTTTGGAGTGAATGGCTAAATCAAAAACCTATTAAACAATTGATAAGAAAATTGTATGTTGGTTAAAAGGATGTGGTGTTCACAGCTAAAAATAATTAGTGCGGCCAGCAAAAGGTCGTAACTGTTTTAGAGCTAAAACAGGGGAAATGGGAGCAATTTGCATACTCAAACCGAAAAGCTATTTGGTTTGAGTA
>JABMPI010000027.1 GCA_013203755.1 Bacteroidota bacterium | reverse complement strand
GCATTCAAAATAAAAACGGTTGGCCGTGTTCCAATCCGGGTGCTCTACCCAAGCTCCTTTTGCTTTCTGAATTTTCACCGGGCCGGTATCATCGGTTCCCATTCCCCACTGTGCCATGTCGTTAAAATGTCCTCCCCAGTCGGTTAATTGTCCGCCCGAATAATCCAGTACCCAGCGGTAATTCACATGGGTTCTTGCCGGGCAATATGGCACACTTGGAGCTGGCCCCAACCATGTTTCATAATCAAAGTCTTTAGGAACTTTTGTGGGTTCAGTTAAATGTCCGGTTCTGCCATAGTCGGGAGTACCGGAAGGCAAAGTACATGTTACCGTGTGTAAATCTCCAATCCGGCCATTTCGTACAATCTCACATATTTTTCTGAATTGGGCACTTGAACGACGCTGACTTCCAGTTTGAAAAACAACGTTGTGCTTTTTTGCTGCGTTACTCATTGCCCGCCCTTCGGAAATAGTTAATGCCAAAGGTTTCTGGCAGTAAATATCTTTCCCGGCAGCCGATGCCATTAAAACAATAAGAGCGTGCCAATGGTTGGGAGTAACCACTTCAACCGCATCAATATCTTTGTTTTGAATTACTTCTCTAAAATCTTCAACACCAACGGTAGATTGATATTTTTTGCCAAATTTCTCGGTATAAAAATCATCCACCTGTCTGGTAATAAAATCTCTTCCGGCTACTTTTCCACTCCAATAACCTGAGCTCTCTTTATTTACATCACAAATGGTTGTAATATGTAAACGCTCATCTTTTAAGAATTCGAGAACATCGTTTCCTGCTTGATTTCCGGCACCAATAAATGCCATGTTTATTCTATCGGAAGGTGCAACGTACCCATTTTTACCTCTTGAACAGGCTGGAATAATTGTGGGAATAGTTATTATTCCAGCTGTTGCAATCCCGTATTTCTTTATAAAATCTCTTCGGTTAGTATTCATTTTTTTCAATTTTTAAAGTCTGCGAATCCAAATATTCCGGTAACTCACTTTGTTCCCGTGGTCTTGCAACATCAACGGAAGTTCTGTTTCGGTAATTCTGTATTTTTGACTGTATGCCTGTGTTGGCCCTTCTATTTTTGCATTATTCAGAATAAGCACTCCGTTGTGGAAAACAGTTACTCTACCATGCAACTCTACCGAACCATCTTCATTAAAGCGGGGTGCCGTAAAAACGATATCGTAAGTCTGCCATTTACCCGGCGCCAACGATGCATTTACCAAAGGAGAGTGTTGTTTATAAATTGAGCCCGCCATGCGGTCGTAATCAGTTTTATTTATAAATGAATTGAGAACCTGAACTTCATATTTCCCCATTAAGTATATTCCTGAGTTTCCATTTGCCTGTCCCTCTTTTCCAGCTTTCGCATCCTCTGGCGGTGTTCTCCATTCAATGTGCAACTGGCAATCACCAAATCGCTCTTTGGTTTGAATGTTTCCGGTTTTTCCAACCACAGTAAACTTTTTCCCTTGCACTTTCCATTGTGCCGGACTGCCATCTTCCACACTTTCGAAATTCCCTAACGAGCCTTTACTAAAAAGAATGATGGCATCCGACGGGGCTTTTCCCTTTTTTGCCGGAGTAATTACAGTTGGTTCTTTTAATTCTTGTTTTTCAGTTTGTGCAAAGGTGCTTCCAAAAAATAAAAGGAATATATAAATTACTGATGGTCGTAACATAACTGGTTTAGTTTATCGTTAAAAAAATTATTCAAATGAATTTATAATGATAGTAAATATTCCGTTAGATTCTGCAAATCAATGTCAGAAATAGCCTCATGAAGTCCATGTTTCCCATACTTAAAAACATCTTTCAGATTCTGGTATTTACCATTATGAAGGTAGGGTGCAGTTCTCCAAATTTCAATCAAAGTTGGCGTATCCCAAACGTTTTGTTTATCGTACCTTCCTTTAGCTCCCATTTCATATTGCTGTAAATTGGTAAAATAATTTCCAGAATGACAGTGATTACACTTTCTCTCTTCAAAAACCAGCTTCCCTTTTTCTGCTGATGTTGAAAGTTTGCCATTAATCAAATGTGGGCTTGGAAAAGGTTGCAGCGATTTCAAATAGGCGTCAACTGCTTTTGAATGCTCTTCGGGCGCATCGAAAAACTGAATGTATTTAAATCCTGCACGAACACAAGTTTCTCCGTCTTTCCGAATTCCACTTATCATTGTTGGTGGGGTAAAATGTGTATAAAGTAGACTCTTGGTATTTTTTGGATTGCCAATTCCATCGTTTAATAAATCCCAGTTTAATCCATCCACCCTACCATTTCCAGGGTGGCAACTGGCACAACTTTGCCATTGTTGAAAACAATTTTCCGCATTATTAAATAGCATTTTACCATAACGAGCTTCAGATAATAAAATATTTTTCGAACCAATTTGCACAAGTTTAGGGTTTGAACCTCCGTCTTTTAAATCAACAATTTCAAGACCATCAGAAAAGTAACTTGATATAAAAACGCCATTTCCTGCGGAGACAAGTTGAACCGGTCCTTTTCCCTTCAATGGAATCCTTTTTCGAACCGATGCCAAAAATCCAAGCTCATTCAAAATGCCCTCAAACAAAACTTTCATTTGCTCTATTTCAGAAAATTTTTGAAAAACTTTTACATTTTCTTTTGACTTGGAAACCTGCTCAACTGTCTGACTTATTTGTGAATTTT
>JABMPI010000026.1 GCA_013203755.1 Bacteroidota bacterium | reverse complement strand
GTGCTGCTTTTGTAAAATTGAATACAGATTTTAGGTTTACATTAATAACTGCATCCCATTGTGCTTCAGTCATTCGCATTAATAAAGTGTCTTTTGTAATGCCCGCATTATTTACCAATGCATCAATACGGCCAAATTCTGCTACAATTTCGCCAACTACTCTATCTGTATCTTCGAAGTTACTTGCATCCGAGGCAAAACCTTTTGCTTTTACTCCAAGCGCAATTAGTTCGGCTTCCGTAGCCTTCATGTTTTCGTCTTCAAAAAGATCGGTAAATGCAACATCGCAACCTTCTTGTGCAAATTTTATTGCAATTGCTTTACCAATACCTCTTGAGGCACCAGTAATAATTGCGGTTTTTCCTTCTAGTAATTTCATATTTTGTTTATTTTTAATTGTATTCGTCGAAACTAATATTACAGTAATTTTTCAAAAAAGTAAAAGTTCTTTTCTTTTCTAAAATATTTAGTTGCGCAAATATAATTTTTCTACTGTTTATATAAAACGTACTTTTTATAAACTTATTAAATAAAGTAAAATTTGTTCTTTACTTGTTTAAAGTTTAAACTTTTGGTTGAATTATTCAAATAAATATTCTCCCAATTTTAAAAGAATTTCGCCAGCTTTTCCCTTTAAATGAATATCTGTTAACTGTTTTGTAAACATCGATTCCTCAGGATTAATTTCAATTATTGTGGCACCACTTTGTTTTGCTGTTCGTGGAACATGCGAAGCAGGCATAACTTCACCGGTAGAACCAATTACCAAACAAACTTCAGCTTTTTCTGCTTCGGCAAAAGAATTAGCATAAGCATCTTCTGGAATTCCTTCGCCGAAAAATATAAAATCCGGCTTTAATATTTCTCCATCGTTTACACATTTGGGGGGAATAAATTTAAAATCAAATTCGCTTGAACTGTAACGTTTCCCACATTTCAAACATTTTAATTTTTTTGAGTTCCCATGAAATTCGTGTACTGCTTTACTTCCAGCCTCCTGGTGTAGGTTGTCAATGTTTTGGGTAATTATTGAATTCAAAAGACCTTCTTTTTCCATTTTAGCCAAAACCTGATGAGCTAAATTTGGGTTAGCATCTGCAAAAAAATCATAAAATATTTCGCGAATATACTTCCAGCATTTTTCCGAATTTTGAAGATAATATTCAAGATCTAAAACCTCTGGATTGTACTTATTCCAAAGTCCGTGTTCGCCTCTAAATGGTGGAATTCCACTTTCTACAGATATTCCTGCACCGGTGAACGCAATGGTGTAGTTTGATTTTTTAATTAAACCTGCTGTTTTCTTTATTAGTTTTTCCATACTATTCCAAATATAAGCAAAGCCGAACTTTTAAGAACAACAATTTTTCAAATATATTGAAGTTGTTTAAAGTTAAATTGAAAACCTATGAGTAACATCTTGATTTCATTGGACTTCAGCTATTTTTTATTCCATAGCTAATGCTATGCAATAAAAACCGAGCTTTGCCACTAAAACCAATATGTCCCTCTCGAAATTCCCCTTTAACTTTAAACAACTTCATTTATAAAAATCTTAATATTGGATTTTTCTTGCAATTATTAATATTTCCTGGTCATAATTAAAAACACTTAGCAATCTTCGAAAAAGCCGGTTTGCAAAAAACTCAATTGAGTGAAAATCTTTTGTAAAAATTGGATAATTTTCCTGAATCACCTCAAAACCTGAAGCTTGCAAAACTAATCTCAAATTCTCGTAATTGAAATAGGAATAGTGCTCGGCACCAACCCCTTTTAAACTGTAAAACCGATGTTTTGCATTGAGTTTAACCGCACGCTTGTATTTAGTATTTGGCACAAGAATTAGAACAATTCCTTTTTCCTGCAACAGATCAAAACAATCTTTCAATACTAAAAATGGATCTTCAAAATGTTCCAGTACATGTTGCATAAAAATAAGATCGTATTTCTGTCTGGTTTGCTTAAGTTCATCAAAAGAATATTTTTTCGCATTTAATCCAATATCATTACAGAAATCTATGGCATAGTCACTTATGTCGATTCCCAGATGATTTATACGACGATTTTTGGCAGCCTCCAGAGTGTATCCTAATGAACATCCAACTTCTAGTATATCTGAAATACCTGAATTATGTATTCTTGCCTGGTCTATCATCCAACCCGATTTCTTTACTTTATGTTTGCGTTTATTATTATATTTTTTTGAATCAAAATAGACCTGTTCATATATTTTACTAATATGAATTGAATCTATAGATCTCCAGATAATCCCACAATCGTTGCACAAATCAAATCCTAATTCTTTATCTCTGGAATATGGAATAATATTTCCCCCGCTACACCCCAACTGCTCTACACATTTATGCATTTATTTCACTTTGTAATTATTCTCATTTATTCAAGACGCGATAAATATGTATAAATTATATCTTTCACCAAAATATTAATGAACTTTAGCACTTGTAATAAGTAAATCTTTAAATTTGTGGCATGCTTGATCAAACAACAATTTGTGCTATTTCAACTTCTCCGGGTATCGGAGCAATTGCAATTATTCGTCTTTCGGGGAGCGAAGCAATACCTATTGCAGACAAAATATTCAAAAGCCCTAAAAAAGGGAAAATACTTGTTGAACAATTGGCCAATACTATTCACTTTGGACACATAATTTTTAAAGATGAAATTATCGACGAGGTAGTATTAAGCATATTTAAAGCTCCGCATTCGTTTACCGGAGAAAATAGTATTGAAATTGCTTGTCATGGCTCTGTTTATATACAACAAAAAATATTGGAGATATTAGTTGAAAGCGGTGCAAGACTTGCTTTGCCAGGTGAATATACACAGCGTGCCTTTTTAAATGGAAAAATGGATTTATCGCAAGCCGAAGCGGTTGCCGATGTAATTGCATCATCAAATGCGGCAGCTCATAAGTTGTCCATAAATCAAATGCGTGGCGGCTTTTCGAAAGAAATTAAAGAGTTACGTGGTCAATTGCTCCACTTTACTGCAATGATTGAGTTAGAGCTGGATTTTGCTGAAGAAGAAGTTGAATTTGCCGATCGAACAGAATTACGAAACCTAACCAATAAAATTGAGGTTTTACTCCGCAATTTAAAGGATTCATTTCAATTAGGAAATGCAATAAAAAATGGAATTCCGGTGGCAATTGTTGGCGAAACTAATGTTGGTAAATCAACCCTTTTAAATGCTTTGTTGAATGAAGACAAAGCAATTGTTTCAAATATTCATGGAACAACACGCGATGTAATTGAAGATGTAATAAATATTCATGGTACAGCTTTTCGCTTTTTCGACACTGCCGGTATTCGTGAAACAAAAGATCACATTGAAAATTTAGGAATAGAACGTAGTTATAGCAAATTAGAACTTGCAACAGTTGTTTTACTTGTGGTTGACACAGAAAACCCCTACCCGATTATTGCAAAACGAATTAACAACATTAGAGATCGAATTTCGGATAGCCAAACTTTGGTAATAGTAGCCAATAAAATCGACTCTGGTTTAAACGAAACCATTCAACAGTTGGAGGTTATGGATTTAACCGACAATGAAAAAATGGTTTTTATTGCTGCCAAACAGAAACAAAATATGGATGAGTTGATTGATTTAATGATTCACTCAATTAATATTGAAGCTGCCGACCACCAAGACATTATTGTAACCAATGTCCGTCATTTCGAAATCCTAAAAAATGCACACGAAGCTATTTTGCGAGTATTAAATGGACTAGATTCGGGAATTACCGGCGATTTTCTGGCACAGGATATTCGGGAGTGTTTGCATTATTTGGGTGAAATTACCGGTGAAATATCTACAAACGAGGTGCTTGGTCATATATTTAAGAATTTCTGTATCGGAAAGTAACCACCACAAAACAAACAATCACAAAATAAAGATTAAACCCACAAAGCGTAAGGTTTTAGACTAATTCAATAGCATCCCCTAAATTGTATTTACTTTGTATTATTTATTGTTTGTTTGGCATATATTTGTACCTTAGTTGTACCTCATTGTTTTAATGGGGTATTTTTGTACCTTATAAGTGTATACTTTGCACGTTATTGCACGTTATTTCGTGCTATTGCATAAAAAAGACGAAATTATGAGTAGTAATTTTACAGTACAACGGATTTGCGAATATTGCGGCAATGAATTTACAGCACAAAAAACCACTACCCGATATTGTTCAAAAAATTGTAATGGTTCAGATTACAAGAGAAACAAGCGTCAAGCTAGTATCGAGCAATCCAATAAGGAAAGTCAAAGACTAAAAGAACATTTTAGTCCAAAATTTACGATAACGATAAAAGATAAAGACACACTAACCATATCAGAGACAGCCTCATACTTAGGCATAAGCAGACGAACTGTATATAACTGGTTAAACAACGGAACAATAAAAGGCACTCGACTGAGCAATAGGAAGGTATTGTTTTTGAAGGAAGATTTGCTATCCACATTGAGGAACAATAAAGCATACGAACGCCCAACTCCAACTGAATGTATACCAATAATCGAATTTTACACCATTAACGAGATAAAAGACAAATACAATATTGGCACAACATGGGTTTATAAAATCATTCGTGAAAACAAAATTCCTAAAACTCGGATTGGGGGTAAAACAAATGTGTCCAAAAAACATATTGAAAGCTACTTTAAAACGAAAAGAGCAGATGTATCAACCATCACAATATGGTACACAATTAAAGAAGCACAAGACAAATATCACCTATCCCATGACCAAGTTTATAACCGTGTACATGATTACGATATACCCAAAAAACGTATGGGAAAGTTTGTAAAAATATCAAAATTGCATTTTGATGAACTATTTTAATTCGGAGTATAAATCACACTAACAATAAAAATATGGCAACCAAAGTAGCATTACGGCAAAAGAAGATTAGCAAAGGGCGCAAAAGCCTGTACCTCGACTTTTACCCACCTATACCGCACTCCGAAACGGGAGAACCTACACGTAGGGAGTTTTTAGGGTTGTACATTTTTGAGAAAACAAAAACGCCTATCGACAAAAAGCACAATACTGAAACCCTTAAAATTGCAAAAAGCATTAGGCAACAAAGAGAAAACTTTCTTAACAAACCAGAGATTTACAGCCATTACGAAAAAGAACAGTTAAAAATAAAGGAACGTGGCGAAAAATGTTTTGTTGATTATTTCCGACAATTGGCAAACAAACGCAAAAACTCAAATCACGATAATTGGGTTGCTGCATTAAACTATCTCGATGCTTTTACCAATGGCACATTAAAATTTGCAGACCTAAACGAATCCATTGTAGAGGACTTTAAAGAATACCTGCTCACTACCAAAAGTAAAAGAAGTGATAAAGTAATCCTATCTACAAATTCAGCCGTTTCATATTTTAACAAGGTAAAAGCTGCCTTAAAACAAGCCTACAAAGACGGTACTCTTTCCATCGACCTGAATAGCAGAGTGCAACCGATTAAAGTAGCCGAAACCCGAAGGGAGTTTCTAACCCTCGAAGAACTTAACAAGTTGGTAAAAACACCTTGCAACAATAGTTTATTAAAACGTTCTGCCTTATTCTCTGCCCTTACTGGATTAAGGTTTTTGGACATTCAAAAAATGGTTTGGAGCGAAGTAGGGCATATTGAGGGACAAGGCTATTTTTTAAACTTTAGCCAAAAGAAAACAAAGGGCGTTGAAACTTTGCCAATATCAGAACAGGCTTTTGCTCTTTTGGGTGAACCCAAAGAACCAACTATCAAAGTATTTGACGGACTAACCTACTCCGCATACCAAAACAAACACCTGTTCCAATGGATTGGAGCGGCAGGAATAACAAAAGATATTACCTTTCATTGTTTTCGTCACACATACGCCACGTTGCAATTGTTTAATGGAACGGATATTTATACCGTTTCTAAAATGCTTGGGCATAAAGACCTGAAAACTACGCAGATTTACGCCAAGATTGTTGATGAGGCAAAAAGAGAAGCAACGGATAGGATTAAACTTGATATGTAATTTAAAAAGTATAAAATGGATTCAGAAATTGATAAAACAATACAAAAGGTGATTCATGGCTACCGCACGAAATGTGCAGATGATGCCAAATTATTGGAAGAAGCAATAAAGGAAGGTGATGCAGTTTCGATGTATGCTACCTTAATGAAGAATTTCAACTTGCCTTCAATTTCAACGGAAGAAAAATTACTACATAGTACCAGACTCTTTTACTTCATGGGGTGTTGCTTAGAATACAACGATGGTATCCCCATGTTAGAAGTACTAAGCGATTGGATAGACAACAGTGAAAAAAGAAAAGCTATTAATGCTGTAAAATCCCAGGCAACACTTTGCGAGTTCTTAGTAGAGAAAGGTGTAGATATAACAATACTTGCGGATTATGTTGCTGAAAAGGAGATGATTGAATATGTGTTAGATGAGGAAAAAAAATCAACTGGTGTATTAAAACGAATCCTTGAACGAAAACAGATGACTGCAAAGCAGGTAGAAACACCAAAACCTAATCAGAAACAAAAAGATGGTTACTCAGCTAAAGAATGGTGTACTATTCTTTATTATAGCGATTACAAAGTCCTACGAGGAAGTGAAAAATACGATACAGAAATTATAAAGTCGTTTCATACAAAAAATGAATTGGCGTATGCTTTAACTTCTTTTATACGAAATTTCAAAGTGGTAAAAAGTCACATTGAGAAGAGCGAAAAG
>JABMPI010000251.1 GCA_013203755.1 Bacteroidota bacterium | reverse complement strand
GTGGGGCTTTATGTGTACTCAACCCAAATAGCTATCTGCATTGAGTATATCCGTAATCATAGACAAAGAAAAACCGTTCTCTCTATTCAATGTATAGAAAGAACGGTTCTTTAGAAAGGTGATATTATCTAATCACCAGCTTTTCCGCTTCCGGCAATTCAGGAAATGGATTATGCGGCTCAGTTTGATACCAGTACGCCACCGATGCAATGTCATCTTGCAGGTGATTGTAACGGCCACCACTTTGCCAACCCAGTGATTGAATGGTAACTTTCAAATCAGTTTCAAAACGAATGGGATCGAGGATGTGCCAACGGTATTGACCAATTTTTGATTCGTATGAACCTTCAGCCCGGTCTTTTACATAGTGGAATCCGGTGTAGGGATTGGTGAAATTTTCGTGTTGCATTATTCCGTTTTCATCTTTGCCGTCATTGTATCCGTACGATCCACAGAAATAGTCCTCTTCGCCGGTTCCGCAGATGGTCGGGAATTCGGTGTCGCCATCCATAAAGAATTTAATTTCGCCTTCGCCCCACCAGCCTGTGTCATAAGTTCCACGCGCAAGGTAGGTTCCAACATATTGTCCTTTGCCTTTAATGTTGTCAACAATGGTAAAATCTTTCATAGTTGGTAACGGATGCGACCGGTTAAACTGTGCATGGAAATAGGCCGCATCGTCGGGTACATCGGTTAATGTATAATCAATCTGATAATACAATCGTGCCGATTTTTCGTCCACATTCTCCATGGTTATTTTGCATTTTTTACGGAAAGGCATTTGCCAGTAGCAATTAAAACCACTGCGCGGATTTACACAAACGGCGAGTGATTGTATCTGGGGTTCAAAACCGCGTCCCCAACCTGCCGCAAAGAAATCGCCAACCGGAACTTCAACCGAAGGTTCTGCTTCGTCGTCCCAGTAAAATTTGATAATGGTTAAACGGTAGTCGCAGCTGGGAGTCATCCAAATGTGCTGAATGGCTCCCTCTCCATCAATTTCGGCGAGGGTAAACTCTTCTCCCGGTTCAATAAAAATATAAGGATTTACTTTCCATCCCTGGCCCAGTTCGCGAGCGGCTTTGGCTGCGTTTCCTTCTTCCAGAGTTGCCATGCCACCTTTGCCTTTTTCTCCGGTAAAATTTTCGGGACTAATGGATCGGGATTGTGCATCTGAGGTTCGGAACAGGTTTCCCATATTCATGTCCAGCCCGTTAAATTTCTCAGGTTCTTGTTTGCAGCTCCAAAGTGCTGTAATCAGTAGTAATGCAATTAGTTTTGTTTTTTTCATAATTGTTAGTTTTATTAATTAGTGCAATAAATATCTTCTTTAGTTCTACTCCGTGAAACTTTGAGCTTCTTTGTGAATCTTTGTGTTATAACTATTACTCAAAGTCACTCAAAGAAGCACAAAGTTTCACAAAGATTTTCTTAACTTTTGACTTCGGTCTTCCGACTATTCAATAACTTATAGTATACTCTCCACTCTCCACCCAAATATTTCCCTGTTGATCGGGCTTCACTGTTTTAGTATTAATTAAACAATTATTAACTCCTTCCGGTAACACCAATTTTGCCTTGCTTCCAGTTGGAATGGCAGCTTGAATTATCATTTGATCCTGTTCTTTTTGCCAATCAACCCGTATTGTTCCATACGGTGTTTCCTTTGATACTTTTGCCCATTTGATTGCTTTTGGTGGACGGGGAGCCAGCAGAAAACGTTTATATCCCGGGTAATCTTCCAATGGCTGAATGCCTCCAATGGATTGATAATACCACGAGCCGGGCGCATTGTAGCAATTGTGAATACGGCTTCTTTCGCCGCGCCAGTGTTCCCAGGTTGTAGTTGCTCCATTTTCCAGCATATAACCGTATCCCGGATAATCTTTTTTTGTCATCATCTGGTACATCAATTCTGAAGTATTATTGGAATTTACCCACTGTGTTATAATTGGCAATCCAACGAGTCCGGTTGCCAAGTGTCCCTTGTCTTTTACAAGGATTTGGGAGCTGAGGCTTGCGGTAACTTTTTCTTTCAGCGAATCGGGAGTAATACCCAAAAGCAAAGGATATGCTAAATCAATTTGAACCCCACTTCCATAACTGGCAGATTCGGGATTATAGAATGTTTTGTGAACTGCCTCAGAAAGCTCTTTTTTCTTGCTGACGAATTTTTTCAAATCAGAAGTTTTATTTAGCACTTTCGCGATTTTGATCATTTTATCGTAACTATCCACAATGGCACAGTTGGTAACCAATCCCACCGAACGTGGGTCTCTCTGATCAATCCCTTCCGGAGTTGCCCAATCGCCTAAAAACCAATTTCTATTTTCCGTAGTAGGATATTCTTCCAATAAAACATTTGGAGAGTAAAGCTGAATAAATCCCAACCAATTCAACATGTTCGGGTAGAAGGTTTCCAGAACCCGTTTATCGCCGTAGTTTAGATAGGTTTCCCAGGCTGCTTTTATAATAAATGTACACCAATAAGGACCACCACCCGAGCTCCAATAGGTTGGTGCGGTGTGTGGCATGTCTCCCTCCTCACCATTGCAATCCGCCCAATGTGTCAACCAGGTTGTATAAAGTGAAGGCAAATTGTAAAGCGTCTGTGCCGTCATGGTGCTGGCATTTCCATCACCACCGTATCCCAGTCTTTCAAAGTGCGGGCAATCCACCATTTTTCCACCAATTGTGAGGCATTTTATGGTGTGCGCAAATAAATCGTGGATAGTATTGAGCAGTTCATCCGAACAGGAAAAGCTTGCGGCATCTTTAAAATCGGTATGAATTAAGTGGGCTGAAATAGAATCTTTTGGAAGGGGAAAAGGCAAATTCGAAATTTTCAGATACCGGAATGCACGATAATTAAATTTATTGGTAAAAACACCTTTTTCACCCGAAGAGATATATTTGTCAGTCTGACTTCGAAAAAGTTGGTTTCTTTCGGAAGGTTTTTTCCAACCCGGTTTATCAAATTGATCTTTGAATAATTCCTTATTTTTTGATACCAGAAAATCGGAATAATGTAAGGTTACTTCATGTCCTTTGGGAAGTGTCGCGAAATGTACGGTTATATTACCGGTGAGGTTTTTACCCATGTCAACCAAATAATCTCCGTTTTCCAGTAAAGTGATTTCGCTTGGAACATATTTCTCCTGAACCCGGTTAAGTTCAACAACCTGAGGAGTGACTAAATGTTCCGGCACCTGAATCTCACTTGCTTGTGCCCAGTTTGTGTCATCCAACTCAGGAGAAGCAAAATCAGGATTAATTCTATTTGCATCCAGTATTTCTCCGCCAAATTTACTGATGTCCCAAATTGAATATTCACTTTCAGCAACCTTCCAGCTATTATCGGTTTTTAGAAGCGTTTCCCATTTCCCATTTTTTAGCCCCTCCAGTTGTGCTTTAACCAATGGCCCGTTGTGGGCTTTTTCTTTGAAATGTTTGTACCAGCCATATCCCAGCCATAGAACAACTGCATTTTTGCCTTCTTTGAGATACGATGAAATATCATAAGAGAGGGAAAATGAACGCTTATCGAACTGTGATTCGGCAGGAGCCAAAACTGCATCTCCAACCCTTTGGTTGTTTACATACACTTCGTGATACCCCAATGAATTAACATGTAAAAAGAGCTCATCATATTTGTCATTCAGAACAAAAGTTTTTCTAAGAAAAGGTGAATTAAACTCAGCTTCAAGCGAATCCATGCCAATATATTCCCCCTTCCAATCATTGGAATTGAGTAAGCCAACTGAAAAATTCTGAATTTCACTCCACTTGGAAGGTGCATTGTTTTTGTCCCATACTTTAATTTTCCAGTAGGTAACTGAGCGTGATTGTAACGGGGTTCCTTCATAGGGAATCCAAACCGAATTTGAACTCAATATTTTTCCTGAATCCCAAAGATCGGCGTTCCCTTTTTGCAACTGAGCGGGGGAAGAGGCCACAAGAATCTGGTATGCCGATTGGCCGGACTTATTCTCCGTTGCTATATTCTTCCATCTGAATTTGGGCAGGGTTGTGGCAATGCCACTTGGGTTTGTTTTTGCTTCACATAAAAGTTCTGCTGGTGTAATGTGCGATTCTTGCGTACAAGCCGAAAATAGTATTACGAATGCAATTAGTAGAAAAGAAAGTTTATGCATAATGTTAGGTTTATTGATACAGATTAAAAATATGAATTATAGTCAATATATCCCATTTTAAGTAAAAGAATATCTAAATTATTCGGCACAAGCTACTTTAGGAATATATAATTTTTGTGCCTCTTCAGCAGTTACATCAACTTGTGGAGGTGCATTTTTGTGCTCCCTTTTCATGATTACAAGCATCTCTTTAACAATTTTCGGATTATTGGCGGCCAGGTTGTTTTTCTCCCCAATATCAATGGAAATGTCATACAGTTCACAAGCAGATTCGGGGCTGTTTTTAACGGCTTTCCATTTCCCTATGCGAACGGCTTGTAGTAGTGTCTCTTCTTCCATTGCAAATGGCGAAACCCGTTCGTAGTTTGCATCTTCCCAATACAGAAAATCATGTTCCTTTTGACTGTTATTACCAAGTAGAGTTGTTAGGAATGAAATTCCATCGAGACCATTTGGAACAAATTGTGCGACATCTCCAAGTTCAGCCAGAGTGGGTAAAACGTCGGGGAAGTAGTTAATATGATTATTTACTGTTCCCGGTTTGATATGGTTTGTCCAGCGAGCAATCATGGGAACACGAATACCTCCTTCGTACAACGAACCTTTTAATCCGCGCAGCGGACCGCTGGCATTAAAAAACTCAGGATCGGGGAGTGGACCATGTGCAGCACCATTGTCGGAAGTAAAAATTACCAGCGTGTTTTTATCCAGTTGTAGCTCTTTTAGTAATTGCATTAATTCTCCAACTCCCTTGTCCATGTGTGTAATCATGGCCGCCATTGTTGCTCTTGGTTCGTCGGGCAAAGCATAGCCGTCTCGCCAATGCGGCATGGCATGCTCCTCAAACTTACCACGGTAGATTTTCATCGCCGATTCGGGGCAACAAATTCGTGGTGTGGAATGGCAATTGGAAGGTACAAGAAGAAGGGATCGGATTTGTGCTTTTTAACAAACTCAAAAGCTTTATCCATGATCAGATCGTGGGAATAAGCGCCGCATCTGTCATCCGCATTTTCCGGGATAATATATTTTGTTCCGTTTTCCCACAAAAAATCAGGATAATAAAATTGGGCATGCAATTGGTGCAGATAGCCAAAAAATTCATCAAATCCTTTTTTGTTGGGAACGCCAACCGTTCCCTGCTCTCCTAATCCCCATTTGCCAAACAGCCCGGTTTTGTATCCGGCCTTTTTTAAAACTTCAGCCACGGTAATGTCAGTTTCTTGTAAAGAAACACCTCCGCCATTTCCACGTACAGATGTGTGTCCCGAGTGGGTTCCGGTCATTAAAGTAGAGCGAGCTGGAGCGCACAAGGCACAGCCGGAATAGGCTTGTGTAAATTTCATTCCTTCCTCAGCTAACTTGTCGATATTTGGCGTTTGAATGAGTTTTTGTCCGTAACACCCCAAATGGCCATAACCTAAATCGTCGGCCATAATGTAGATGATGTTGGGTTTTGTAAGCACTTTGTTTTGTTGTTCGCAGCTAATAAAATTTTTGAGGTGTATACTTAGTTACTAACTTTAATTTGCAAATATGCTACATGTGGCTTTGCTACCATTCTTTCAGCAAGTTTGTGAAAAATTGAATCTTTGAAGATCGAACGGTTAATCCTGAAAG
>JABMPI010000250.1 GCA_013203755.1 Bacteroidota bacterium | reverse complement strand
TATTTGAGGCATACCTCGTCCGATGAGAACCGTTCAGTGAATTTTAAGAGCTCCTCTCCATTGAAAATATCCATATCTATCATTATTTCAAGCAAATATAATATTAATTAAGTAAACACCTCAAAAAATGTTTTTATGCGTTGGCGAAAGTTCTGCAGCCTTTTGTAATGTTAATAAATCCACATTTTTAGAATTGGCAGGACTACCAATTTTTTCCCATGCGGCAAATGTATTATTGTTTGTTTGGTCCAAACTGGTTTCAACCAAATTATATGTGGCATTTGCTTTTAATCCTTTTAGTTCAACTTGTAAGTCATCCGATCTGTCCAGATCTTTTTCATCTTCCTCATAATTGTAAGCAATTAATACAATCTCTTCTAATTTCGATTTGGTAGCCAAAATTCCAAATTGGTTGTCTTTTTTAGAACGTATAATTTCAATGCGGTTTTCCTTTAATTTAGCTAACATTTCGAAACCAGTTTGAATGGGTTTTGGAATATCTCCGGCAGTTGTTAATTCTCGTTTCCCAACAAAAAACTCATCTTCGTCAGCTTCCCAAACAAATCCCCAATAACCTAAAATTGTAGTTGGGAATTTGTAATTATCTTCAATCTGGTACAATGAATTTACCAGTTTCACTAAAAACAGTGCCGATTCCTGGTTATTGCGATATTTTAAATCGGGATAATCTTTAACCAAGCGATAGTAATTCGATGACATTCCCCATTCGTTGATATGAAATTATGTCTCTTTTAATTTGGGGTAATCTTTAATTAAACGCTGCAACCATAAAACAGATTGGGAAAAACGTTGAACCTGTGGTTGAATATGTGGTTCTTTGTTCAGCCACCCTCCTGAAAGTCCGTAAATGTGATAGGAAATAAAATCGATACGACTTCCTTTTTTACCTGTTACATAATTGGTGCCTTTTGTTACATGTTCGAGAAATGGTCTTAAAAAATAGTCGTGGTAACAAGCAGGACCACCAACACGTAATTTCGAATCTACCGATGTTACAGCATCAACAAAAACATCGTACATTTTAAAGAAAAGATCCAGTTGGTCAACCGGCCATCCATCGGGTTCGTTCCAAACTTCAAAATACCAGGTTCGCACTTCCTCTTTACCAAAAACTTCAATAAAATTTAGAGTGGCGGCTCTCATTAAATCTGACCATTTTTTCCAGTTGTTTGGCCCAGTGTTTTGCATGGTCATTCCTTCGTCGTTGCCAGCCAACACTTTGCTCGTTTTTACATCAAGTAATTCAGGCAGGTAATCGTACTCCACATAAGGTTTTATTCCACGTTTTACATATTCTCCGAATACTTTATTTACGTTTGAGAAATCATAAACCGGATTTCCATTTTTATCTTCAGAATAAACATTCTGTCCACGTATTACTCCATGTTTTGAGTCTTGAGCAAAAGTATGGTGCGAGCGCATGTATTTGTGCGATTGGTATTTTTCCATTCGATTTAAAAGTGCTTGCCCACTTGGCTTATTTACGTGGTAAAAAAGATGATCGGAGCCGGCCGCTTTCCAAAATTTTGTGTTTTTGCCAACTATTGTTTGTGTGTTAACCGTGAAATTGTTGGTTTGGGCAAAAGCTGAAAGGGAAATAAATAAAGTGAAAAGGAAACCTCGGATTCTCATAGTTTTGATTGTAGTTTTGGCAAAACTCAAATATGAACACTGTTTGTAAACGAGAAAATCAGTTTAAATATCTGGTTAAAAATAATGTTGGTTGGCAAATTTGTGCAACTCTGGCTACAATTAAAGATTTATTATTCCAATAAAGCTTCAATAATTCTTTCTGCTACTTTTTCTGCCAAAGCTCTGCTGCCTTCCTGTGTAAAATGTACGTTTTTTGGGCGTTGTAATTCTGCCATCCGTGGTTGCATAAAAGCATATAAATTGTTAATGGTTATCCCATTTTTATTCATGATTTTAATAGCAGCCTGATTGTATTTTTCCGGCATTCCGGGTTTCCGAAGTGGGGCGCCTACATCATCAGGATAAGGAGTGGTGGTGGCAAAAATAAGTTTCGCCTCTGTTGTTTTTAGAACTTCAACAATTTCTTTTAAGTTGATTTTGTATTGTTTTAAATCGGCTTGTTGAGGATGATCTGGATTATTACTGTTTTTGCCGGTAACTGGCTCGACATGTTTTAGGTCGTGCAAACCAAAATTAAAATGAATTATATCCCACTTTGTATCACCAATCCAACGTTTTATATTTTTAACACCATTGGTTGTTCCCTGGCAATTCTCGGGCTTTCCATCTTCCTGCATCGGGCGACTAACATTGGCCCGGAAACTAATAGTTTCTTTTATAAAAGGAGTATAACCAATTGAAATTGAATCGCCAATAATCAGGACATTCGGAGGATCAAAAGTTTTAGAACTTAAAGCGATATTTGAGAAAGCTAATACAGGTGAAAGGGCAATTGATGTTTTTAGAAATGTTCTTCTTGATTTCATCCGTTTATAATTTTAATTTTTCAATTGCAATCCGTCAGCTGACGGAGAACTCTCGATGAAATTTAATCATGCTTTTTTGTGTAATTAGCATGCTAAATTTCATGTTCGTTTCATAATAATGATATTACGCTTTTAAAAATACAATTTTTTGTTTTAACTACCACGATTTATAATTATTTTCAACTATCTAGAAATTCAACGAGATGCATTTGCCGCGTCAAAGTTTCCGGATCTACAGCATCAAAACAAATTTTGTTTCCTGATGGGTTCCAGCGTGGGTGAAAATCACATCGGGTATCTCCACTAAAATATTTTTTCTCGTAAACCGGTTTACTACACAACATCATTCCTTTATTCAGTTCCATATCGTACAACCAAACCGATTGTGAATAGCTTTCTTTTATTTTACGATCGGTTGCCATCCATCTGGCATTTGGCGTAAAAGTACAATGTCCGTTTCCAATAATAAAACCATCCCCAACAACTTTGTAATCGTATGTTTTATCAGGAAATAGATAGTGTTTCATCTCTTTTTCTCCCGGAGGAGTGAAAGTTGCAATAATTTCATTGTCGTTTCTCCATCCAAAATGCGAAACTCCGGTACCAAAAGGAACAACCATTTGCAGGTTGCTACCATTCATATTTGCGGTAAACATAGCGGAATCGAGGTTGTTTTTTTCATTTCTTCCACGAGCTAAAAATAAAAATCGCGTGGACGATGGGTTAATTACAGTATGATTAAACCACATGTGTCGTTTTGCTAATGCGGGATATCCTGCAACCGATTTTTCAAAAACTTCAGCAATGCTTACAATTAGTTTTGTTTCGTTAGTTTCTAAATCGATAAGAAAAACTCCATCCTTTTTTGGGTGCGCTTCATTTGCATATGGATCAACAGAATCAGCATATCCAACCACTTTTCTTAGTCTTCCTAATCGTCCGTAAGTGAGACTCAACGCATACTTTCCTGTGGTTGCAACCGCACTAATCGTTCTGGGCAAAAGTGAAGAAGAACCTGTGTTTACATCAAATTTTACTGAAATTAAATCTCTCCCTTTCTGGTCATTATATATAATTTCGTTATTAGGTTTTAAAGGGTTCCAATGGATTAAACATCCCTGTTGAAGATTCCATGCCGATGTTTTTGTAATGGTTTTGAAATCACCGTTTTGTTGGTTTACCAAACCAATGTTAGCAGTCTCTCCCGGTTTTGGGAGCCTGTCGTGAAAACCAGATTCCAGGCATACTAATTTTGATTCTGATTTGTTCCATGGCGACATGCCATAATACCCAAAAAAATGGTGTTTTGGCCCATTAGTTAAGCGGCTTACACGGAATTTCGATAATTCACCAGAAACTGGTTGATTAGCAAAAATGTTGGTTGGAATGATTGGATTTATTACTACACCGCCCAAACCCAAGGACGTTTTTTGTATGAATGACCTTCTTTTCATGATTTAGATTTAAATGCTAGTAAAGGCTCAGAGGATACTAAAATTAGCGTAATACTTCTTCTTTGCGACTTTGCGAGATTTATTCCCCTAAAACTACTAATTATTTTGCAAACGAATCATAGCAGTTGCAGCCCATAAAACAGCAGCCTGCCCATGGAAATTACCCGTACTTGTTGGACGAGTCAGGTAATGTTTTTTATTGTCTTTTGCGTTTGCTCCAACGCAAACATTTTCAGTTTCCCCTTTTTCGTCAACGTAACCAGCCAATGCATTCCAGGCTCTTTCAACATTCGAAGAATATTTTTCAAAGGAAAGCCAGCCATTGTCTATTCCTGAAGCCAATCCATATAAAAACATTCCGGTGCACGACGATTCCGGGTAACTTGCAGGATCATCAAGCAACTGGTGCCACATGCCATCTTTACCCTGAAAGTCAAGTAAAGTCAACATCATTTTTTGATAGGCTTCTAAAATTACTCCATAATGTTCATGGTCCTCCGGAAGCACCAATAAAAGCTCAGTCATTGCAGCAGCAGCCCAACCATTTCCACGTCCCCAGAAAAATGGAGCATCGTCGCGGTGATGGAACAAACCATTTGGTTTTTGTAATTTGTCGCAATACACTTTTAATTGCAAAGCCGCGCGGTCGATATAAATCCTATCTTTTGTTGATTTATAAGCTTGTACCTGCAACGAACCAACCATGTACATGTCGTCAATCCAAAAACGGGTTAAATCCGTTAATCCGTCTTCGCGTGGATTTTCCCACTCTGCATCTGCTAATTTTTTAGCTAGGTCGAGATATTTAGTATCTCCAAATTGACGATACAATTCAAATGGCCAAATTCCAAATACATTATAATCTACATGCCCTGAATGTGGTTTGCGTTTTCCTTTGTAAAAAGGAGTGTAACCCTCTTTTATCTGCTCGCTAATATTTTTGTTATCCAATGCATCGGCAAAAATTAGTGCTCCATAATAGGTGCAAACTTTCTGATATCGCCAGCCAAAACGGCGTTCAACAATATTATCAACAATCTTTTTACCAACCATCTCTGGTTGAACTTCAATGTTCAGGTTGTATCCCTCCTCTGAATTCTGCGCATAAACAGGAGATAGTCCGGTAATTAATACCGCTCCAATAATCAGGTGTTTCCAAAATTTCATGTTCATTCTATTTTTGTTTTTATATTTTACTCGCTCGTGGCAATTAATGTCAAATTAAGTGTTCGTCATTCCGAACTCGTTTCGGAATCTTTCTTTAATGGAGAGATGCTGAAATAAATTCAGCATGACGCCCAAATGTTTCATTCCTGGCTTCCGACTCCGGTCTTCTGACTTCTGACTTTCTACCGCTCATATTCATAATATTTAGTAAAATAATTTGCCGACGATTCCCAGCCAATTCCCGGATAAATATAGTTTGTCGGCTTTTTCCCGTGTTTGTTTGAATAGATATGCAAATAATGTTCATCTATATTATTTACCACCCGAATTGCTACATCTGGAATTCCGTCTGGTTTTAAATTCTCCCGACCAATAATGTCCGAAACGCGAATTGTGAAAGGAAATCCGTCTTCCTTTTCGGGAAGGTAAAAGTCGGCAATTCTTTTGTTTCCTGAGTAAATAGTTGCAGGAAAAACAAAAACCATTTCGTGGTAGCCATCACCTGTCCAGTCAATTGGAAAAACGGTACTGCTTGGTTCAAAAATACCTAAAAATTCACCGTCCTGATTCATCATAATTTGAGGATCTGCGTCGTTGTAATGCACTTTCGAGATGAGTTGAAACTGGTCTTTTAATTCGGGCGTATTGAAAAAATAACCGCCAACAAGATATTCAAAATGGTCGCCTGTTATTTCCCATTCCTTATTTCCATCAGCATCGAAAAGTGCAAATCCCAATCCATCACAGTAGGTTACAGAAATGTACCATTTCCCGTTTTGTTGAATGGGAACAATTCCATCGATATGTCCGCCATACCAAAGTTTTACTGTGTTAGTTTTCAAAATGGTAATTACTTGGCCATCACCGTTTAGAATAGTTGCTCCGGCAAGTATTTCGTCTTTTCCATCGTTATTAATA
>JABMPI010000249.1 GCA_013203755.1 Bacteroidota bacterium | reverse complement strand
CAAAATTTTAATGAAGAGAAAGGGAAAAAGAACGAGTCAGAATGGGGAAGTTATTTAAAACCTTTCACTTAGATTAGTACATAAAATTTAGGCGAAAATAAGAGAATAAAAAAGCCGGACAAATTATCCGGCTTAAAATATTTAACTAGCTTTTAATCGCTGAATATTCGATCTGTTGATCTTTCTCTCTGCGTATTCTTTTGAAATAAACAGATTGTCAATTTTTTCTGAAGGTGAATCAAACATGGCATCAATCATTATACTTTCGCAGATGGATCGTAGCCCACGCGCACCGAGTTTAAATTCAATGGCTTTTTCTACTATATAAAGCAATGCATCCTCCTCGAAATCTAATTCAATTCCATCTATTTTAAATAGCTTCTTGTATTGCCTGATTACCGAGTTTTTAGGTTCAGTTAAAATACTTCGCAATGTTTTTTCATCCAACGGATCCAGATAAGTAAGAACCGGTAAACGACCAATAATTTCAGGAATTAACCCAAATGATTTTAAATCCTGGGGAGAAATGTATTGAAGAAGATTTTCACGCTCGATACGGTCAGCATTTTTAGCTGCACTATAACCAATAACTTTTGTGTTTAACCGGTTTGCAATTTTGCGCTCAATTCCATCGAAAGCTCCACCACAAATAAAAAGGATATTTTTTGTATCCAGTGGAATAAGTTTTTGTTCCGGATGTTTTCGTCCTCCCTGCGGTGGTACGTTTACAATAGAACCTTCCAAAAGTTTCAACAATCCTTGCTGAACACCTTCACCTGAAACATCTCGGGTAATTGAAGGATTATCGCTTTTTCGTGCGATTTTATCTAATTCGTCGATAAATACAATTCCACGTTCTGCAGCTTCCACATTGTAGTCGGCTGCTTGTAACAAACGGGTTAAAAGGCTTTCAATGTCTTCTCCAACATAACCGGCTTCGGTTAAAACTGTGGCATCAACAATTGTAAACGGAACATGTAACATTTTAGCAATGGTACGCGCTAAAAGTGTTTTGCCAGTTCCGGTTTCACCAACAAGAATTATATTCGATTTTTCAATTTCAGTTTCATCATCATCAATGCGCTGTGTAAGCCTTTTGTAATGGTTGTAAACCGAAACTGCAAGAGTTTTTTTTGCTTGATCTTGTCCAATTACATATTGATCCACAAACTCTTTTATCTCTTTTGGTTTCAAAAGCTTAACTGATTTCAGATCGAAAGAGTCATCTTTTTTAACTTCCTCCTCGATTATAGAGTGAGCCTGTTCTGCACAACGATCACAAATATGTCCATCAATCCCTGCAATTAAGAGATCTACCTCTTTTTTCTCGCGCCCGCAAAACGAGCACTTATCCATTTTCCCTTTATTTGGCATTATTTTTTATTTCGGACTAATATTTCGTCAATCATTCCATATTTAACAGCTTCTTCAGAAGTCATCCAGTAGTCGCGGTCAGAATCTTTTTCTACCTGCTTTACCGATTGTCCTGAATGTTCTGCAATAATAGCATATAATTCAGCTTTTATTTTCATTATCTCACGAGCTGTAATTTCAATGTCGGAAGCTTGTCCCGACGCACCACCCATAGGTTGGTGAATCATTACTCGCGAATGTTTTAGTGCCGAACGTTTTCCTTTGGTCCCTGCAGTTAATAAAACTGCTGCCATGGATGCTGCCATGCCTGTACAAATTGTCGCAACATCAGCAGTTATATATTGCATGGTATCGTAAATCCCTAAACCTGCATGAACCGAGCCACCCGGAGAATTGAAATAAATCTGGATCTCTTTTGATGGGTCTGTGGATTCGAGGAAAAGCAATTGTGCCTGAATAATGTTGGCAACTGTATCGTCGATTGGTACTCCAAGAAAAATGATTCTGTCCATCATTAATCTTGAAAATACATCCATCGAAGCTACGTTTAATTGGCGCTCTTCAATAATTGTAGGAGATATATAATTTCCGTAGATTGATGAAAACCGATGCATTGTTAAACTGCTAATTCCTGCGTGCTTAACCGCGTATTTTTTAAATTCGTTGTAATTTTCCATTTTATAAACTGCTATAAAAAAAAGTAACTTTGTAAAACTCGTTTAAAAAAACGAACTACAAAGTTACAAAAAAGTTGATTGCTGATTCTTTCAGCAAAATATTTCTTTAAATGGTAACCTTAAACCGACTACTTCATCATTTCGTTGAACTCCTCCTGACTAACTTCTGACTCTGCCAGACTTACTTTTTCTTTTACAACTGCAATTACTTTGTCTTCGTGAAGTTTTTTGTAAATGCGTTCTTTCTCTTCCGGTTTTTCAAACATCATTTTCGCAAATGAATCCAGCTGCTCATCAGGAATATCGTAGATCCCGTATTGATTGTATTGTGCGCGTGCCATCTGTTTTGCAAAATCTTCAGCCTCTTCGGTAGAAACTTGTAATTCATTTTCTTTTGCAATACTGTCTTTAATCAATTGCCACTGTAAATCCTGAATAAACGGATCAAAGTCTTTTTCAATTTGTTCAATTGTTAATTCTTTATTAATTGCAACTAACCAACGTTTCAAAAATACCTCGGGCAGTACTACTTCATTTTTTTCAATCAAAGTATCGCGTGCGTCTAATGCAAATTTATGCTCCGAAGAGTGAGTTAAATTTGTTGCAATTTCTTCCGAAATGCGGGCTCTGAAATCTTCGGTAGTTTTTACCTCAGTTTCTTCGCCATATAATTTTTTGAAAAGGTCTTCGTTTAGTTCTGCTTTTTCGAATTGAAGAATTTCGGTAACGTTAAATCTAAATTGGCTGTTAAGTTCTTCAGCTTCTTCTTTCGAAATGTTTAGCATGTGCCCGACTTCAACTCTGTTTTCAAAAGCTTTAACCGGATCGAAAATTATAATGTCATCTTTTTTACTTCCAACAAATGAAGCTTTAATCTCTTTATCTTTCATCATGTCAACAGCTAGAAGAATGTTTTCTGGTTGAATTCCTCCTTCAACTTCGTTTCCTTCTGCGTCTAACTGAACAAAATTTCCGCGAACAGAACTGTTGTCGCTAGCTACATCAGTCGGAACATTTTGCCCCAATTGCGAAACAGCACTTTCAACTTGCTGGTCAATCATTTCGTCTGATACAGCAATGTTGTAGTATTTGAACTCGCTTTCTTTGTCTAAAGTAACAGTTACATCAGGAGCGATTGCGATGTCGAAAATAAATTCAAAATTCTCATCAGTTTCCCAGCTGAAATCATTTTGCTGAGCATCGTTTGGAAGTGGTTCGCCTAAAATATTTAGTTTCTCCTCAATAAGAAATTTCGACAAGTTTTGCGATATCAATTTGTTTACTTCTTCAACCAAAACAGACGTTCCGAAACGTTTTTGGATAAGCCCAGCAGGAGCTTTCCCTGGCCTGAAACCTGGAATGGAAGCTTGCTGACGATACTCTTTTAATTTACCGGCTACCTCTTTTTCGTAGTCAGCTTTTTCAATCAGTAATTTAATTACTGCATTTACCTCGTCAATATTTTCCCTGGTAATGTTCATGATGATAAAAATTTAATTCAACCCTCTTTAATGAAATAACCGCCAACATTTGCCATTACTGGAATGTTGACGGTTTTTCGTGTGCGGGCGAAGGGACTCGAACCCCCACGCCATAAGGCACTAGATCCTAAGTCTAGCGCGTCTACCAATTCCGCCACGCCCGCTAATTGCGGCGCAAAGATAAATAAATAATTTAAATAGAAAAATTTATTTCCATTCAACTATTGTACCTCTGTCCTCTTTTTGTAAATCTGCTGGTATCGAATCTTTTATTTCTCGCCATAACAAGTTGATTAACTTGTGTTTTGCGAAGTGACGAGAGTAAACTAAACTTACTTCTCGCAATGGTTTAATATTTGAAAAAGATCTAACTTTCGTTGCACGTTCCTTCGACATGGTTGATTTTGCCAGTTCAGGGATTAATGTTAGTCCTCCCTCTTTATCTACTATGTTCATTAGGGTTTCCAACGATCCCGCTTCGAAATGGAAGGGCAATTGACTATCTGTTGTTCCTAAAAATGAACAAAGATTAATTACCTGATCGCGAAAACAATGTCCATCGCTGAGCAGCCAAATTTCCGGTGTTGCAATATCTTTTAACGTAATCTCTTTTTTTGTGTGTAATTTATGTCCCGTGTTGGCATAAATCAGCATCTCTTCATAAAATACAGGCTTCTCAATTATTTTATCCTCTTTTAATGGAGTAACTAAAATACCTACATCTATTAAATCTTTGTTCAGTAATCCAACAATATTTTCTGTAGTTGCTTCAACAACTTTTATAAAAATATTTGGATATTTTCTTTTGTAATTTCCGATAAAAATCGGAAGCAAATAGGGAGCCAGTGTTGGAATAATACCAACACGTAACATTCCAGACACCTGGTTTTTATGATCTTTTATAATGTTTGTAATTTCTTCCGACTGCTTTAATACAATGCGCGACTGTTCAATAATTCGTATACCAACATCGGTTGGAATAAGGGGCTGTTTACTTCGGTCGAAAATGATGATTTCCAAATCTTCCTCCAACTTTTTTATTTGCATGGAGAGTGTTGGTTGTGTAATAAAACAATGTTCGGCAGCTTTTCCAAAGTGGCGGTAAGTATCTACTGCAACAATGTATTCCAATTGCGTTAAAGTAACCATGGTGTAGTTTGATTTTCTTCGAAAGATAGAAAAAATCTATAGAGTTTGCCAAATGACAGACATTATTTGATTATTGTAAACAAATGATGTTGTACATAATCGAAGCTCTAAATGTTATATTAATTTGGATGGTAATTAGTTGATATTAAATCGCTTTTTGTCTGTACCATTCAAATGCAGCTACCGAAAGCGCATGAGATATATTCATCGATTTGCATCCTCCAGGCATTGGGATATGAACTTGAAAGTCACTTTTTTCAATAATTGAGGGAGGTAAACCATAAGATTCGCTGCCAGCTAATAGAATAGTTTTATCGGGTAATGTTCCGGCGAAAATATTTGTTGAACCTTCGCAAGTTTCCAAAACTACCAATTTAAATTCATTTGTATGAAGTATGAAAAAATCGTTGGGGGTAATAAATTCCCAGCTCATTTGTTCGTAAGAAAAGCCTGCAGTTTTTTTAATTTTTGATTCTCTAAAGTTTACTTTTTCATTTACAAACAAAACTTTTGATGCTCCCACATTATGCGCCAAGCGAATTATTTGCCCAATGTTTTCAGGGTTTCCAATTTCCCAAACTGCAAGAATTAGTTCCTTGTTTTTAGAAAATGAAAGAATGCTATTGTTATTAAAAAAATCAACTGAATTTGTATTCATACTAATGTTGTAACAATTTTCGTTCTATGATTGCTTCGAAAATGCGATACGAATTTACAACGCTTTTCAAAAAACAATTGGTATAAAATAGTAATTTTGCAGAAAACTTTTTAACAATGAGGATTTCATTCTATATTTTAATAGCAGCTGTGACAATTGTTTTTGTTGCTTGCGGTCCGTCAGACGAAGATAAGGCGCGCGTAAAACTCAACCTGGCAAAAACACTTTTGGCGAAACAAGATACAGCCGGAGCCTTGGTACAATTAGACAGTATTCCAAAGTTATATCCCGAAGCAATTTACTCGGTAAATGCAGCAAAAAATTTAAATACTGAAATTAATTTTTCTGTAATGCAACGGAAAGAGTCTGAGCTGGATACTGTAAAAGTTCGTATTCAGGAATTGGAGAAATCGTTTACAAAGGAGAAAACAGAATTTGACAGGTACACGCAATACATTCATAAAAGGCAAACGTTTAAACGCGCCTGGGATCGCTCTTATATTCAAGTTCATTTAGACGAACGTGGCGATTTATATTTGAGTAGCAATTACCATGGCGAAAACTGGCTCGACCATACAGGACTGCGTGTTTATGATAGCGGCGAAGATGCCAAAACCGAAAAAATACCAATTGGCGACACGCACAACCACCGCAGCGATTTTATGGAGGCAAAGTGGGAAAAAGTGTCGTACAGAAATGGGAAAGACAACGGTGTTATAGAATTTATTGCTACCCACACCGAACGCAATTTAAAAGCTGTATTTCTGGGAAAAGAGTACTACTACATAATACTGGAAACTTACGATAAAGCTGCGGTAAAAGATGCTTTAGCATTATCGAAAGCAATAAAAACCAAAGCAAAACTGGAGGCAGAAATCAAAGGTTTACAAAAGAAATTGAACATGAATTGATTTGGAAACTGGGGGACGGTGAATCCTGAGGTGCTTCTTCTAACTTCCAGCTTCCAACTTTCGACTAAATATATTTCCCTTACTTTCGTACAACAACATATACTATGGATTGGAATAAATTACTTTCGACAAAACGATTGGGAATGGAAGGTTGGGCACCTTCAACAACTTCGGAAGACCGATCGCAATTTCAGCGCGATTATGACCGGATAATTTTTTCGTCGCCTTTTAGAAGAATGCAAAATAAAACGCAGGTTTTTCCTTTGCCTGAGCATATTTTTGTCCACAATCGGTTGACACATAGTTTGGAAGTAGCAAGTGTTGGCCGTTCGTTGGGAAGTTTGCTTTCTGAAAAACTAATTGTCGAGTACCCTCAAAATCCATATATCTCTGAAATAGGAACTATTGTTGCAACATCTTGTTTGGCACACGATTTAGGAAATCCTCCGTTTGGACATTCAGGCGAAGCAGCCATTTCAAACTTTTTTCTGAAAGGAGCCGGACAAGAATTTAAGGTACAACTTACAGGAGGCGAGTGGAAAGATTTTACTCATTTCGATGGAAATGCAAATGCCTTTCGCACTTTAACGCACCAGTTTAATGGCAAACGCCCGGGAGGTTTTGCCTTAACGTATTCAACTTTGGCGGGAATTGTAAAATACCCTTACGAATCGGTGCTGGCGCAAAAACCAAAATTTGGTTTTTTTCAGTCTGAAAAAGAGGATTATACAAAAATTGCAAACGAACTTGAAATTAAAACAAAGAGTGATAACCCAGCTAATTTTGTACGTCATCCACTGGTTTATTTGGTAGAAGCGGCCGACGATATTTGTTACCAAATAATGGATATTGAAGATGCATTTAAGCTGGGAATTCTGAGTTTCGATCAGACAAAAGACTTATACCTTGGTTTTTACGACGTAGAGATTGATGAAAAAAGTCTATTAAGCATTGACAAAACTTTAACACGTGTTACGGATAGAAACGAACAAATTAGTTATTTGCGTGCTGGGGTTATCGGGAAACTGATTTACGAAAGCATTCGCATTTTTGAAGAAAATCAAAAGGAAATTTTAAGTGGTACATTTTCAGGGAGTTTAATTGGTTCGCTCCAAAACAAACAAGCCGAAGCAATGAAAACGGTACAGCAAATATCATTTTCGCAAGTTTATGCACACCGCTCGGTTGTTGAAATAGAAATAGCAGGTTATAAAATTATAGGAACTCTGTTGGAGGAATTTGTGGGTGCAATTATGAATCCCGGCGATTTGTACAGTAAAAAAATACTTTCGCTTTTACCGTTGCAATACAAAACCGAAAGCGATTCTGTTTACCTTAAAATTCAATCGATTGTAGATTTCGTTTCTGGAATGACAGATGTATTTGCCCTCGATTTGTATCGAAAAATAAATGGAATCAGTTTGCCGGGGGTTGTGTAAGGAAGTCACAGTTCGCAGTCTCAGTATTCAGCGACTGAGACTGTTTACTGAGACTGCAAACTTTCCTCTATCTTTCTAAAAGGTTTTCCAATAATCCACCGCGTGCCTCTTTTCTTACATTGCCCCCGCGTGGCGAAAGTTCAGCTATTAATTTTCTTATTGGCATACTTTGCAACCACACTTTTCCTGTTCCACGCAAGGTTGCCAGAAAAATTCCTTCGCCACCAAAAACCATGGAACGCAAACCACCGGCCTGTTCAATGCTATATTCCACCGAAGGTTCAAACCCAACAATACAACCTGTGTCAACCCGGAGTGTTTCGTTGTTTAATTGGCGTTCAATTACTGTTCCTCCGGCATGAATAAACGCATTGCCATCGCCTTCTAACTGCTGTAGAATAAAACCTTCGCCACCAAAAAAGCTGGCACCTAATTTTTTGTTGAATGTTATTGAAATTTTGGTTCCTAATGCTGCACATAAAAAGGCGTCTTTTTGAACAATAATTCGTCCACCCATTTGTCGTAAATTCAGTGGAATAATAGTTCCGGGATAAGGAGCAGAAAAGGCCACATGTTTTTTGCCCCAACCTTGATTGGTAAAATGAGTTAAAAACAACGATTCGCCTGTAACTAAACGCGAACCCGCAGATAAAAGTTTATCAAAAAATCCGGCACTGGGATTGGATCCGTCGCCCATTCGGGCATTAAAATCTATACCATCTTCCATATAAAGCATGGCGCCGGCTTCGGCAATTACCGTTTCTCCGGGGTCTAATTCTACTTCTACCAGTTGTACATCGTGTCCAATAATTTTGTAATCGATTTCGTGTGATTGCATAATGGTTTTCTTTACTATTAATATCTTCTATAATTTCTTTTAAAGGCTAATTGTTAGTGAAAATTGGGAATAATTATACTTCAACAATCAATTTTTATCACAAATCTCATTTCTAAAAATCAAATAATCTATTCTGTTTATTATTCAAATGTAAACGATTGAATTCGAAATTAATAGATAAATTTTAAACAGCCTCAAAATTCAGAAATTTTCCGACCTTTGCAGAAATCAGTCAAAAGGAATGAAGAATAATTACAATAAAAGGAAAGAGCGCGATACAAGTAGTAGTGCTGGTGGAAAAAGAATTGGAAAAAGTTTAGAGAGCAAAACTCCTGGCTTTGCCAAAAAAAAAGACACATCATCAAAGGATTCTGAGCCTCCTTTTAAGTCTTCAAAACCTGCCTATAGAAAATCCTTTTCAAAAACGAAAGCTGCGAATAGCGGAAATATACCGAAGAAAAAAAGTGCAACAGACGAAATGCGTTTGAACCGTTATATTGCTAATGCCGGAGTTTGTTCGCGACGAGAAGCTGATGTATACATTGCTGCCGGAATGGTTACCGTTAACGGAAAGCCAGTGACTGAACTGGGAGTTAAAGTTAAACCTAGCGACGAAGTCCGATTCGACGGTCGTAAATTGAATCCGGAAAAAAAGGTGTATTTATTACTAAATAAACCTAAAAATTTTGTGACTACCACAGACGATCCACATGCCGATAAAATTGTAATGGATTTGATAAAAGAAGCCTGTTCAGAAAGAATTTATCCGGTTGGCCGCTTAGATAGAAATACTACAGGAGTTCTATTGTTTACGAACGATGGCGACCTTTCAAAACGGTTGACTCACCCGAGCCATAACATGAAAAAAATATATCAGGTTTCTTTGGAGACTCCGGTTACTAAAAACCACCTGGAAGATATTGCAAATGGAATTGAATTGGAAGATGGACCAATTGCATCTGACGATATTAGTTACATAAACAGGGAAGAAAAAACCGAAGTTGGTATTGAAATTCATTCAGGGAAAAACCGAATTGTTCGTCGGATTTTTGAGCATTTTGGATACCGCGTAAAAAAATTGGATCGCGTTTATTTCGCTGGATTGACCAAAAAGAACCTGCCACGAGGTAAATGGCGTTTTCTTACAGAACAAGAAGTTCAGTTTCTAAAAATGATTTAGAACCTTACTGGAAATGTTGTAATGATTTTCCAAATTAACTACTAATACATCAGTTTTGGAAAAGGAATTCATAGAAATAATTCAGAAAAACCAGGGAATCATCCACAAGGTGAGTAACATTTATTGCGATTTGCAAGAAGATCGTAATGACTTGTTTCAGGAAATTGTGGCGCAGCTCTGGAAATCATTTCCTTCTTTCAGAAAAGAATCGAAGTTTTCTACCTGGATGTACCGGGTGGCGCTAAATACAGCAATTACTTCGTTCAAAAAAGCCAAACGCAGACCAGATCAAAATCGGTTGACGTATGATAATTTTCAGATTAAGGATGAAGGTTACGATACCGAAACAGAGGAAAATATAAAACATTTGCACCGTGCGGTTGCTCAACTTTCCGGTGTCGAAAAATCGATTGTATTGCTGTATCTTGAAAATAAAAAGTATGAAGAAATTGCTGAGATAACGGGAATTACTCAAAATTATGTACGGGTAAAAATGAACCGGATAAAGAAAAAGCTTAAAAAGTTTATGTCAACCAAAGAGGAATAAAAATGGAATTGACAGATTTAAAAAAGACCTGGGATAAGTTGTCATCAAATAGAGAGCTGGATGAAAATCAGCTAAAAACGATGCTGGGCAAACGCACTAAAAACTTAATTGAACGCATTGAGCGGAATATTAAAATTGGTTTTATAGTGTTGTTTGTACTTGTTTTTGTAGTTGCACTCGACGATTTTCTGATTACTCCGATGTTAATGGAAGAGATGCATCCAATTCCAAAGTGGGTTCTTTTTCTGAATGTTTTTAGTTACACCTTAATTTTTACAACCTTTATTTATTTCGTAATTAAATATTATCGCGTTAAACGAAGTTGCGATATTTCCTGCGAATTAAAAGATTCCTTAAAGAAAATAATAGAGACACTAAATCTTTATCAGAAACTTTTTTATTTGGCACTTATTTCGCTTACAATTACTCTGGTACTTGGATTTATTGCCGGATTGTACCAAGGTTCGTTCGCTAAGCTTGAAAGTCAGGGGATCTCTTTTTCCGAAATTCAAATTAACCAATTGTTTCTTGAAATTGGAATTGGCTTGGCATTTATAGTTTTTGTTGTTGGTGGAATTTTTATCTTTTTACGTTGGGGTTTCCGCAAACTGTATGGCAATTACTACCACAAACTAAAACGTACTTTAAGAGAGTTGGAAGAAATTGATGATTAATCGATTTCATTCGTTTTATTACATTTTGCTTATTAAATTTGCCTCCTAAATTTATTCAAAAATGACTTTAATAAAATCAATTTCAGGAATTCGTGGAACCATTGGCGGTAAACCGGGCGAAGGTTTAAGTCCGCTTGATGTTGTAAAATTTACAGCTTCGTATGCATCTTGGGCAAAACAAAGTGCTGGCAAAGAAAAGCTCAAAATAGTAGTTGGGCGCGATGCTCGTATTTCAGGCGAAATGGTAAGTTCAATTGTTGTTTCTACTTTGTGTGGTATGGGATGCGATGTGGTTAATATTGGATTGGCAACTACACCAACAACCGAAATTGCCGTGACAGAAGAGCGTGCCGACGGCGGAATTATTTTAACTGCCAGTCACAATCCAAAACAGTGGAATGCCCTGAAATTGCTAAATAATAAAGGTGAATTTTTAAATGCAGCGGAAGGTGAAATAATTCTTGAAATCGCTGAAGCCGAAGATTTTAATTTCTCTGAAGTTGATGATTTAGGTGAAATTTCTGAAAAAGATTATACTGATATTCATGTTCAACAAGTATTGGAATTAGATTTGGTTGACGTTGAAGCGATAAAAAAAGCTGAATTTACAGTAGCAATTGATGCAGTAAATTCGGTTGGAGGAATTGCTATGCCTACCCTTTTTAAAGCATTAGGAATTAAAAATGTTGTTGAAATTAATTGTGAAGCGACGGGCCATTTTGCCCACACGCCAGAACCACTTCCCGAAAATTTGATTGAAACCTCAGAAATTATTCGAAACAGTAAAGTTGATGTTGGTTTTGTTGTTGATCCAGATGTTGACCGGCTGGCAATTATTAACGAAGATGGTTCCATGTTTAACGAAGAGTATACTCTGGTTGCAATTGCAGATTATGTTTTAAGCAAAACTCCCGGGAATACCGTTTCTAATTTGTCATCTAGTAGAGCATTGCGTGTAATTACTGAAAAACATGGACAGAGTTATTCTGCATCGGCAGTTGGCGAAGTTAATGTTGTAGCAAAAATGAAAGAGACAAATGCCGTAATTGGTGGCGAAGGGAATGGTGGAGTTATTTATCCTGCAAGCCACAGTGGCCGAGATTCTTTGGTTGGAGCAGCACTTTTTTTAACACATTTGGCAAAATCGGGAATGAAATGTTCCGAATTACGAAAAACGTATCCCGACTATTTTATTTCAAAAAATAAAATTGAATTAACACCGGAAATTGATGTGGATCAACTTCTCGTTCAATTAAAAGAAAAACACTCTAACGAGCAGGTTACGGATATCGACGGTGTTAAAATTGATTTTGAAAATTCATGGGTGCACCTTCGAAAATCAAACACCGAAGCGATTATTCGAATTTATGCTGAAGCCGATTCAATGGAAAATGCTGAAAACCTGGCCAAAAGTGTAATCGATCAGATTAAAGCATTGATATAATTATAGATTTTTATAAAAATGGAATGGTCTCCTTGTTTTGCAAGGAGACCATTCTTTTTTTTAATGCCTTTTCATGTATATTTGCTTTCGGTTGTACAAAAAATAATTACAATGAATAAACGCGAATTTATAAAATCATCGGTGCTGGCGGGAATGGGGCTAACTGTTTTAGGAGCGGCAAATGCAAGCGAAGGAAAAGCCAATAAAAAAACAAAAGGTCCAAAACATTGGGTTTGGGAAAATCCAGATAAAAAAGAGAACGACCTTATTTTAAAAGCAAAATACAAAAGTTTTTATGATGCCGGGATACGTGGAATGTTCTTTGAACACGACAGTGAACGTCATTTTAGAATAGCTAAAAAAGCAGGATTAGAGACGCACCGTTGGATGTGGACGATGAACCGTGGAGAAAAAGAACTTCTTGAAAATCATCCTGAATATTATGCAGTTAGCCGCAATGGCGACTCGTGTGCCGACAAGCCACCTTACGTTGGATACTACCGTTGGCTTTGTCCTTCGAAACCAGAGGTGAAAGAATATCTTACTCAACAAGTAAAAACGATAGTTGAAAAAGATTATGTAGATGGAATTCATTTGGATTACATTAGATATTGCGATGTTATTCTGCCAGTAAACCTTTGGGGTAATTATGGAATTGAACAAAGTAAAGAATTACCGGAATACGATTTTTGTTATTGCGAAACTTGTCGGAGCAAATACAAGGAAAAAACAGGAGTCGATCCTTTGGATATGGAGTTCCCGGATCAAAGTCCATCGTGGAGAACATTCAGATATAAACAGATAAATAACATTGTAAATCACTTGGCAGAGGTAGCTCATAAAAATAAAAAGCCAATTACTGCAGCAGTTTTTCCAACGCCCGAAATAGCACGTAGAATTGTACGTCAAGACTGGACAAATTGGAATTTAGATGGCGTTTGCCCAATGATTTACCACGGGTTTTATAAAGAACAAGTGAGTTGGATCGGCGATGCGGTTGAAGAGGGAATTCATTTTTTAAATGGACGATTCCCTATTTATGCTGGTGTTTTTTTACCTGACTTTAAATCTCAGGATGAGTTAGCAGAAGGTATAAGAACAGCCATGGCAAATGGTGCATCGGGCGTCTCGTTATTTGGAAAGGTAGATGAAGAAGTGCTGAATACTTTAAAGAATATTTTCTAGATGAGTTAAATATTAGGTTTTGGTAGGTTGTAATTGACTAAATAATAAGTTTTTCTACAACCATTCAAGTTTTTGTTTATTGAATTCGTTTTAAATGTTAAGTGTCACATAAATTTTTTATAATACTTAAATATCTAATTTGAAAAATTTATACCGAATATAGTTCGGTCAGAGTGCAAGAACTATTCAATTCCGGTCAAATTAGTATAACCCCGGTCATAAATACTTTGTATGCCCTTGCCCT
>JABMPI010000248.1 GCA_013203755.1 Bacteroidota bacterium | reverse complement strand
TATTCATTCTCCATGGAGTTATGCCGAGCGGGGGATAACTCAGGCTTACTATTGTTTTAAACTGATTGATGAAGAAAAAGCTGATTTATACACCGGGTTGGGCGTTGGACTCCCGTTGCTTTCATCAGAAGTTGGTTGGGGAAGTATTAATGTCCCGGTTGGAATTCAAATCAATCCCTTTAATACGTTGCCGAATTTATATTTTATTGGAGAATATAACGCGATGGCTATTGTAACCGAAGATTTTGAACTTGTAAATACTCTTTCGGTGGGGTTTAAATATTTGTTTAAAAATGATTAATCAAAAATACTTTCTTACTTTTTTCATGTATCTTTTATACTCCTCTCCGTAATTTTTTAATAGAAATTTTTCCTCCTTCAGAATAAAAAAATGAATGCTAACTATTGTTAAAAGTGCGATTGAAATAAAAAATGCATTGGAAAAAAATAAGGCAATTCCTAAAAAATAGAGTTCAATAGAAACAAAGAATGGATTGCGCGAAATGGAAAATACTCCGGTTGTTATTAGTTTTCCAAGGTTGTAGGAATCCATTCCAAAACGCAGTGAAGTTTTGAAATTGCAAAGTGTGAATCCCATAAATAACAAGGAAACGGTAATTAGTAGTACTCCCGACATTTGAAAGAATTTAGATTCAACCAGATTATTTGATAGCCAATCAGGTAAAATGAAGAGTGAAATTTGAAATGCCGGTTTTAACAATTCAGAAATTAATAAAATAAGAATTAGGACAAAAGTAGGGTAGAGGATATATTTTGAAAAAGCACTTTTTTTTGCTTTAGAACGAATTGGCACACCTTTTTTTTTCAGAAAAATGCTTTGTCCGGTTATTATCAAAGCCAAAATAAAAAAGCTTACCGTCGGGAAAATATCAAAAAGTTTCATCTGTTATTTTTGTTTTATAAAAGTAAATGATTTTTGCGATTTTACCCCACTCCAGAATACTCAGAGCAGCTCCACTGAATTTCAAGGGAGAATGTTTGGAAACTCTGGGAACCACCAGTAATTATTTGATTCAAAAAAAATCCCCGGCATAAACCGGGGAATTCTAAAAAATATTTGAACTGTTTTCTGTTTTGATACTTGAATCGAGTAATCTATTTGTCTAGATATTTGGAAATGAAATTCCAACCATTAAAGGAAATAATTCAGGGCCTTTTCCATTTTTGAAAAGTGAAGTCATGCTGTAGTTGGCAAAAACACAGAAGTCGCCAAATCCAATTCGACCGGTAACATCGTATTTAAAAGAGTTTAAGTGGTAGTTACCTTTAGTTTTATCCTTGTCTTTTTTGTATTTAACTTTGGTGTGCGAGCCTATGTGAAGTCCTCCAATAACACCACCAGCGATATATAACTTCGAGCTGCCCATGCGAAGTGGAGTTTTAATTTCCAGAAGTAAAGGTGCAGTTAAATAGGTGACGTGTAATTTTGATTTCTGCAAGCCATCTGAATTTAAATTATCTGGATAAATCATATCGTTGTCTTTTTTAATTGTAATGTTCTGATCGAAAGTATAATCTGAAAAACTAATTCCCAAACCGGTTACAACTGCAAATGTTTTACGTTCGTTTTTAAATGCCCATTCAGCAAAATTTAGATTCCAGGTAAGTGATTTTCCCGGATTTAAGTCAAAATATTCACCAAACTCTTCATACTCTGTTCCGTTATACATTGAATAATCGGATTTGTAAAACATGTTCATTCCAACTTCCAAACCTGCCCAGTGTGCGTTAAAACTGCCGGTCCAGTTTTTATTTTTTACTTCTTTTTCTACTTTTACATAGGTTCCGTTATCGCCTTCAATAACCTTAAATGTTCGTCGTCCAACACGTACGTGAGTAGTGTCACCCCAGTCGTCCGTAATTACTTCTACTCCGCGGTCGTTGCCTACTTTAACGTGAACTTTGTCGTGGCCTTCAACAACAGTAACCACATTCTTTTTCATCACTTTAATTTCGGTTGTATCGGTTTGTGCCGATAAATTTAGCACCAAAACGCTGCATAATAGTAAGGTAATTAATTGTTTCATTTTGTTGTTTTTAGATGTTCTGATGCTAGGACGGAGAGGTGTTTGGAAAAGTTACAGGGGGGAAGGAAAAATACTTAATCCAAATCGCTTTTTGGGAATTTAGGCGTAGTTATTTTTATTCACAACAAAGCAAAAAACTACGTTGTAACAAGTTACTACAAAGTTTTTTAATGATGGTGTGGATAAAAAGAACAAGTATAAAAACCGAAAAGCTATTTGGTTTGAGTA
>JABMPI010000247.1 GCA_013203755.1 Bacteroidota bacterium | reverse complement strand
GTCCGGGCCACATATCGTAGCCGGCTTTCGACGAAATAATCAACTCATCGCGATAAGCACTGAAATCTTGTTTAAGTATTTTTCCAAAATTTTCTTCTGCCGAACCGGGAGGCGGGCCATAATTGTTGGCTAAATCGAAATGTGTAATTCCCAGGTCGAAAGCGCGATGTAGCATCTTTCTTCCATTTTCGAAAATGTCATCTCCTCCAAAATTCTGCCATAATCCAAGCGAAACTGCCGGTAGTTTTAATCCCCACTTTCCGCAGCGTTTATAAGGCATCGAGTCGTATCGTTTTTCGTTTGCAACGTAAGTCATAGTTCTGTTTTAATATTGAATTATATATTAGAATTAGATTTTTAAAGAATAGATAACCGGATAATTTATGTGATTTATGAAGTATCTGATGAATCTATTGTTAAACATTCGGTAACTCCCACGGAGCACGATAAGTTGGAACTAACAGTTGGTTGGCATCCTCGTCGCCAATAAACTTGCTGTTGTCAGCATCCCAATACAATCGGCGACCGGTTTTTAGTGCAAGGTTTCCAAGGTGAGCTACTCGTGCAGTATTTGCAGCTATCTCAACACTTGCATTGGCTGTTTTATCCCTATCTTTTATACAATCAATAAAATTAGCCATGTGGTTGTTTAATCCTTGTCCATCGCCTTTTATCAATTCAACACGATCCATTTTTGGATCTTTACCACCTTCTGGAATTACTTCCCAACCAGCACGGTCAACCACTAAAGTTCCGTTATTTCCAACAAATCCAACACCATGGTTTCTTCCAAAATAACCACCATCTATTCCAATTCCATGATCCCAAAGCAAAGTATAATCATCAAATTCATAAAGTGCCTGCATTGAGTCTGGTGTTTCACATGCATCATTTGGGTAAGCAAATTTACCGCCCATTGCCATTACCGATTTTGGTGCTTTGGCTTTCATGCCAAACAACCCGTAATCAATAATATGCACGCCCCAGTCGGTCATTAAACCACCGGCATAATCCCAAAACCACCTAAAATTAAAATGAAAGCGGTTTGGATTGAAAGGTCGTGCTTTTGCCGGCCCTAACCACATGTCGTAATCTACGCCTTCAGGAGCAGGTCCATCTGGTTGAACGGGAATAGATTTACACCAACCTTGATATGACCAGGTTCGAACTGTTCTTATTTTACCCAGTGCACCGGAATGAACAAATTTAACTGCATCTTGCCAGTGTTTGTCACTGCGTTGCCATTGTCCAACCTGGGCAACTGTATTGTAGCGATTGGCAGCACGTTCCATAATGTTGATCTCTTCAATGGAGTTTCCAATGGGCTTTTCACAATAAATATGTTTTCCTTCCTGCGCTGCATAAACAAATGGGATACAGTGCCAGTGGTCCGGTGTTCCGATTATAATTACGTCAATTCCCGGCTCCTCCAACAATTTTCTGAAATCTTTAAATCCTTTGGGTTTTTTACCTTGAATTTTTTCAGTATCGGCAATTCGTTGATTTAATACATTTTCATCCACATCGCAAATTGCCGCACACTCTGTATTTTTTTGTTTTAGGAATGCTTTTAAATCAGCAAAACCCATTCCTTTTGCACCTATTAAAGCACATACTAATTTTTCGTTGGCACCTATGCACGAGTTCATTGCCATTGGCATTGATGCTGTCATTCCAACTCCGGCAGTAGCCAGTGCTGAGGTTTTGATAAAAGTTCGTCGGTTGGTCATAATTAAATAATATTAGCTGGAAGACCGAAGTAAGAAGACCGAAGATTTTTATCTATTTCAGTCTTTCAATTTTCAGCTCCTGTTTATTTATTAGTCTTTTTGCATCGCATCATCAAAGGCAATATTAGAAGGTGTAAAGTCTGAATAGCGAACAAAGTCACAAGCTTCTTCAGCTCCTGTTTCCCTTTCCATTCCACTGTCTTCCCATTCCACAGATAGTGGACCATTATAACCAATATCGTTTAATGCACGGATAATATTTTCAAAATCGATTTTACCACGACCTAAACTACGGAAGTTCCAGTAACGGCGGTTGTCTCCAAATTCCATGTGCCCACCAAAAACGCCAACTCCCATCGGAACGTCGCTCCAGTACGCATCTTTCATGTGAACATGGAAAATACGATCGGCAAATTCATAAATAAATTTAACGTAGTCAACATGCTGATAACCCAAATGGCTTGGATCGAAATTGAACCCAAATGCAGGATGATTATTTAATGCTTTTAATGCTAAATGTGCAGTATGAATATCGAATGCAATTTCTGATGGATGAACTTCCAAGGCAAATTTCACACCTAGTTTTTGATATTCATCTAAAATAGGTTTCCAGCGATTGGCAAAGTCTTTATAACCATTCTCAATCATTTCTGCAGAAACCGGTGGAAAAGAATACAACAAATGCCAAATTGGACTTCCTGTAAATCCATTCACGGTATCAAGCCCCAGCATTTTAGCTACTTTGGCAGTTTTTATCATCTCTTCTGCAGCACGTTGGCGCACGCCTTCAGCTTCGCCATCGCCCCAAATGTAATCTGGAACAATACTTTTGTGGCGCTCGTCGATGTTGTCGGCAACAGCCTGACCAACTAAATGATTAGAAATAGCATATAGTTTAAGATCGTATTTTTTTAGTAGTGCTAATCTTTCGTCGCAATAAGCCTGATCTGCTTTGTCAATTTCCATGTGGTCGCCCCAACAGCAAAGTTCAACGCCATCGTAGCCAAATTCCTGTGCTTTTTGGCACATGGTTTCTATGGGAAGGTCGGCCCATTGTCCTGTAAATAGTGTTACTGGTCTAGCCATAATAAGAAAGTTTTGTTTTTAAAAATTCAAGTTTAAAGTTATTCTCCAAATTTTACCCATTTAATTTCATCGTCATACCCGGCTTTTACAACTGTATCGATAAATTGCATTCCGCGGATTCCATCTTCAACGCCAGGGAAATCTAACATTTCAGCGGTTGGAGTTTCGTTGTTCATTTTTGCGCGAACAGTTAATGAGAAGTTGCGATAGATATTTGCAAAAGCTTCCAGATAACCTTCGGGGTGTCCTCCCGGAGTACGAGTGTTATGAGCCGCAATTGCACTATTCATACTTGTACCTACACGTAGTATTTGCATGGGTTTATCTGGCCATTTTACGATTAAGGAATTTGGTTCCATTTGTGCCCATTCTAAACCACCTTTGTCGCCATAGAGTTTAATTCTGACTGCATTTTCTTCACCGGCAGCAATTTGTGTTGCCATTAAAACTCCTTTTGCACCATTGTCGAAACGAAGTAAAGCAGCACCGTCATCATCTAATAAACGGTTAGGGACAAATATATTTAGTTCGGCACAAAGTTCGGTAACTTTTAAACCAGTAATGTATTCAGCTAAGTGGTGTGCATGTGTTCCAATGTCACCCATACTACCTGCTTTGCCAGATCGTTTTGGATCAGTTCTCCATGAAGCTTGCGGATTACCGGTATCTTCCAACTTTGTAGAAAGCCATCCTTGAGGATATTCAACATATATTTTACGAATTTTACCCAAAGCACCATCGGCAACCATTTGTTTGGCATGTTTAACAGCTGGGTAACCTGAATAAGTGTGGGTTAATGCGAAAGTTAAACCCGTTTCATTAATTTTTTCCTTAAGTTGAAGCGCTTCATCTAAAGTAAAAGTAATTGGCTTATCCAATACAACATTAAATCCCATATCCAGAGCCATCATTGCCGGAGCAAAATGAACAAAGTTGGGTGTTACTATGGATACAAAATCCATTCGTTCACCTTCACGAAGTTGAGCTTCCTTTTCAAACATTTCCTTATAAGTTGCATAAACTCTATCTTCCGTTAGATAATAGGATTTTCCAGAGGATTTTGAGATTTCAGGGTCAACACTAAAACATCCACAAACCAATTCAATTTGGTTATCCATAAAAGCGGCTAAGCGGTGAATTGCTCCAATAAAAGCATCGGATCCTCCACCGACCATTCCCATTCGAATTTTTCTATTCATTATTTTATTTTTAGTTGATTTATAAATTTTACGACGTTAAAATTAACAACTCTTTTGAAAGGAAGCAAAATTCATCGGATAGACTTTGAGATTTTTAGTTGTTATTTGTTAAAATAGTATAGGCAATATTTTCAATTATGTAGTCTTTATATTAACAGGGTGTTGTCAATTCATGCATGTTTCATTAAATTATCCCAATTATTTTGAAATTTATTTAAACCAATATAACCATGAAAAGAAGAAATTTTATTAAAAGTACAGCAGTTAGTGGAATGGCATTGACTGGTTTAGCTGGAGCAATGGGAGCAGCCGCAGCTGAATCGAATGTTTCCAATTCAGCAAAGTTTAAGTTAAAATATGCACCTGGT
>JABMPI010000246.1 GCA_013203755.1 Bacteroidota bacterium | reverse complement strand
GAATGGATCAGTGTGGTCAAAATATTTCAATAGTGTTTAAACTTCTATTGTCCATTCAATTTCTAAAAGTCGTGAGCCTACTGTTTTTAATGTCTCAATTAACTCTTTTTCTTCTGGCAAAGTTCCTGTTACCAAATCTTTAAAGGTAGTTTGATACGGTGTTCTAATTTTATTCCAGGTTTCTTTGGGCTGTTTAAAAACAATTGCTTGTGCCGGATGATTCCGAAGCCATTTTTTATTATTCTTAAAACTAACAACATCATCTTTCCCAACGTCTACTAACATCTGATTAAATTCGATGCTAGCAAAGAAGTTATTTATATCCACATTTTTTAACATCATGTGAATGTCATAGATGTGGCGTATCTTATCAGTAAGGTGAACATAAGGATTATCTTCATTTGAGAATCGAACCAAACTCATAATTTTTTCGCAGAGGGTTTTCTCTATACTTAATACTTGCAACTTAAAAGGATGCATTTTGTATTTTTCTATCAGTTTAATTTGTCCACGGTTTTGCATCATATCATAAACATAGCTGTTAATGATTTCACAAGTATTAGGTTCTGAGTCACCTAACCATGTGGCCTCAAAAACAATATTTTCGCGCACCTGACCAAAATTCCCTTTAAATGACTTATTGTATTGATGAACAGTTTTTCTTCTGTTGCCTGTTTTAATTGTTAATTCATGAGAAGGTATTTCCGGCATTATAGCACTCACTATTTCACCTGCCTTTTTAATCTTTTTCTTTAGTTGATTATCATTTTCTCCTTCATATTTTAAAACAACTACATCAATATCTTCTGAAAAACGTTCAATTAGTTTGTGGCATTTTGAAAGTGCTGTTCCTCCTTTAAAAACAACTTCGCCAGCCATTTCGGAATGAAATATTTTATGTAATGCTACGGTTACCCAGTAATCTTTTTCGATGTAAATTTCAGGAATATTTAAAAATTGTGCTGTTGCCAGTACTGCATCCTGAAAAAGTTCTTTGTTCTCGTGTAACTTCATTTTATATTCCAGTTTGGCGCCGTTGGTAAAAGCTTATCATTTATCCCAAGTTCGTAAGTTGTTAAAGGATTTAAACTTTGCTTTACCATTTTATTTTCCTTACAATTCATTTGATTTAACAACGCTCCCAGAAATGCACGGGTTCGTGGTGGGTATTGAAGAGCAAATTTAATTATCCTTAATCTGTTTTTCTCTGGCAGATCTTCTAATTTTTTTAAAAGAAACTTTATTCCCACCTCCTTATCTAAGTCGGGAATTTTTACAAAATCTTTTAATATATCCAGAATTTCAAGTAACTGGTAATTGTCAGTTGTAACATCAATATAACTTTTTACCGGCTTGGCTTTTAAACTACCTGCATTTACACTAATTCGTTTGTCTCTGCTTGCAATTTTTATTGTTTTGGGTACTTGAGTTGTTAAACCTAAATTATTATATAACGCCGTACCGGTTACATATGCTATTCTTTTTCCTTGTTCAAATAAATACGGCTTAATAATTTCTGTTTCTCCCGGACGTAATTCTCCAAAAACGGTTTCCTTAGGTTTATAAAATATACCTGTTGACACCCTCTTTATTACTTTCTTTTCTATTAACCTTTCAATAGCTTTTGCCGCAGCACTGTATTCATTAGCAGCTATATTTAGCTGTTGGTATTTAAACGTAGTACCTTTGGGCATCCGTTTTATTTTCTTCTCTATCTTCTCTGTTACTTTCATATATTCCAATAGTATTACAACCAACAGAACAAAGATAAGGAAGAATAGCAGTTTGTCAAGTATCTTGCGCATAATACTTGACATTATCATTACTAATAGCAGGAAGAATAGTAGCAGGAATCACTATATCTCTTCCATTAGCAACACCTATAATACTTAAATACAAATTAACTGGTTATCTGCCCACGCCACAATCATTTTTTATTCTGACTTGCCACTTAAAGCGTTCTTGGTAATAAACTCAATCTCGTCAAATATCAGTTTGTAATATCTGTCAGCTTGCTTGACCGACCAGTTTTTGTATGTGTAAATCCAAATGCCCTCAATGTCTTCAACAGCTTTCTGACTTATTCTGTATTTGAATTTTTTCATAAATGATTGCTGTGCAAATTCTTAAGATGAGTAGACGGATTAAAGTCATCTGCCATTTTACTTTTTTCACCCTGTTTAAGAGCTTTTCTTAATTCAATGGTCTTTTTTTCTTCGACCTCAAGTAATCTAAGCGCTGATCTTATGACTTCACTTACTGAATTATATCTTCCTGATTCAATTTCATTGTGAATGAAATTTTCAAAATGACCTCCAAGCGATATTGATGTGTTTTTACCCATTTTAAAAAGTTGTTTTTACAAAAGTTTCAAATATTGGTACTTTTTGTAAATCAAAATAATCTCCATACCAATTATTCAATTTTTTTTGTCCTTTCCAATAAGGTGCCGCAATCGTATTTTGGTTAAAAAATAGTTAGATAATGGCCGATAGGTACACCAGACGAATCAATCTATACATCAACGACAAAGAAGTTCGCAATGACATTGCTTCCATCCGGAAGGAAATGACAAAAATGCAACAGACACAAAACCGAATGATTATCGGAAGCAAGGAATACGTCGCACAAGGAAAGAAAATAGCCATGCTTCGCGGAATCATGAATAAACACCAGGCAGACCTTCGGAAAACTCAACAAGGCTGGTTTAGCCTTAGTCGTGCTGCAGAAAAAGCAAACAAATATATGTCTGGTGCCATGGCAGCTGTAGCTGCAGTAATGGCTCTT
>JABMPI010000245.1 GCA_013203755.1 Bacteroidota bacterium | reverse complement strand
CCTTCCTTCGTTGGGACCAAAATGTGCATCCCAAATTAGAATATCACCAAATCCCATAGAATTAGAAGGTTTCATTTTATCGCCAATTCCCCAATTACTTTTTGTTTGATCATAAGGATCAATTTTAAAGTTAAAAGGAAATTCAGGATTGAAATAATATATTTTCTTATCCGGATATTCCTGTTTTAAAAAATCTGCACTTTTAGCAATAAGATTTTCAATTGGCCCAGCTTTCCGAGGTACTCTGTTTTGATTGAAAAACATAAAAACCTGAGCAAGTGCGACTAAAGAAAGTATAATTACCGCAACCTTCCGGTTTTTTGTTTTTTCAAAAACAAATTGAATTCCTTTCACCCCGGTTAATGCCGCCAATGGAATAACGCCTCCAATAACCCGGATTAACCCAAGGGAACTAATTCCCTGCCACCAAACAAAACTATGTGCAGCAAAATATGCCAACCAACTTCCAACAATAATGATAAATAAGATAAAACTTTCATTTCTAATTTGAAATCTCTTTATTATTTCTACACTCCAGAAAACAAGACCCCCCAGGAGGATAATAATAAGTGGCATCCCAAATATATAATTGCTCTTTTTTACAAAATGAAACAGTTCGCCACTTCCATAAATACCATCGCCCAAAGCATGCGGAAATCTATTTATAATCCAAAAAAAATCGTCGAAAACAAAATAACCAATAATAGAATACAAAATTGCCCCGGTGGATAAAAAAAGAATACTTAAATATGACCGTTTGAGAATAAATGCCAAAGCAAAAATTGGGAATAAAATCAATCCCTCATTCCTAACAAATGGGATAAATGACAATACAACAGCCGAAAAAATGAATCTGTTTTGAATGAAAAAATACACAGAAACTACAAGTATAAAACTGAAAAGCACTTCAGTAAGGCAGGTTGTCATTAACAAAAAATAGATGGGTGCAAAAGCTGCGAGAACAACCGTGAAAATTGCACCTAACGGATAAATAAATTTTGATATTTTATACACCAACAGTAATGTTAAAACAGCAATAACCACATTAAAAAATTGAGCCATTTTAAATCCAAAAAAAGCGAATGGCGCTGAAAGTGCTGTATATACAGGTTTTCCCCAATGGTTTAAAAACAGTTGAGGATATTTAAAAGCATATCGGGCAGTTTGAAAATGGGTGACATTATCTGTACCTCCCAAAGTCGTTTCATTTAAAAATATGAAAATAACTTGTAACAACGCTATAGAAAAGAGAAATAAATAAAGTAGTTGCTTTTCAATTTTGTCACCTTTCATTACATCTAACGTTTAAGTCCATTTAAAAAATCCCGCAATACAAAAAATCAAAGTTTATAATTTTTTGCCTGAAACAATAACACTTAACCCAATAAATCGATTCGTAAAAAAATCCAAAATTTTAAAAATCCAAACCAGCTTGTTATACAATTTCATTTGGTCTGCAGGAATATTTTTCTTTTTCAGAATATTCCCGCTCAACCACCATCCCAATGTACCGGCAAAGTTGAAATAACGACTATTACTAATCGCTATTTTGTTTCCTAAGAACATTTTTTCAAGTTGCTTTTTGTCATAACGCCGATAATGTCCAAGTTCTACATCAAACGAATTATAAAGCCTCATAAAAGCAGGGACCAAGATAAGAAGCTGACCGCCAACACTAAGTAATTTCAAACAGTTTTTTATTGCTAAATCATCTTTCTCTACATGCTCTATTATGTTCAATGCAAAAACGGAATCAAACTTACCAAACAAATTACTATGCTTTTCATCGAAATCAGGATCAACAATATCTATTTGATATACATTTTTAAAGTTATTCCTACCCGCAAATTTTTTTCTTAATATTTCACAATATTCCCCTCGCTTATCGCTCACGGAGATTAACCTCTTATTAATCACAAATAAATTTGAGATATTTCCAATACCGCTTCCAATTTCTAAGATTTCACCCAGTGTGTGTTTTTCAACCGTATTATACATCCACTCATTAAACTTGTCGGCCTCAGAAATAACATCTAATGTATCGCCACCTACTCCATCGGTATAAACAATTCCGCATTCTAATTTCTTTTTCATAAATTATATTTAAACACACAATAAAGTGCCCTAAACCCATCACGCCAGCCAATCTTTTTACCTTCTTCGTACGTTCTGCCATAATAAGAAATCCCAACTTCATAAATTCTCAGGTTTGGAACCCTAGCCAATTTAGCCGTCACTTCCGGTTCAAAACCAAATCGATTCTCCCTGAGATCAAGATTTTTAATAATATCTGACTTAAATAGTTTATAGCATGTTTCCATATCAGAAAGATTCATGTTGGTAAACATATTCGAAACCATAGTAAGAAACTTATTCCCTAGTGAATGCCAGAAAAATAAAATGCGATGAGGATTTCCTCCCATAAATCGTGAACCATAAACCACGTCTGCATTTCCTTCTGCAATAGGTTTTAACAAATCATTATATTCGCGTGGATCGTACTCTAAATCTGCATCTTGTATAATCAAACACTCACCAGTTGCCTCTGCAATTCCTCTGTGCAAGGCTGCCCCTTTCCCCATGTTTTGGGCTTGATGTAAAAGTTTTATTTCGGCTGTCGAATGTTTCTTAATATATTCTTCTATCACCTCAACCGATTTGTCAGAAGAACAATCGTTAACCATGAGAATTTCTTTCTCAAAACCATATTTTAATTTCACATCAAGTACACGGTCTAGTATATCTTGTATCGTTCTTTCCTCGTTGTAAACCGGAATAATAATAGACAGTTTTTTCACAATATTTATTTGAAATTAAGTGCCCAAAGATAAAAAGTATTGAGTAAATATAATTGTAACGTTCAACATATAATTTATTGCCTTTTTATGCCGATTTAACAGACATAAGTAATATCCCTTTCAGATTCTTCTTTACATAAAATATCAGTGAAATAATTTTTAATTCTTGTTCTATTTTTTACAAAATCCCATTTTTAAATAAAAAGATTTGATTATTCAGATTTAAATCTAAACTTTATGTTTGCAAAAAACAGATAACGAATGGCAAAATCGCTGGTAAATACCAATGCTAAATTTGGCACAATGCCGGTTTTTTTAACGGCACTTTCAACCATACTCGGGGCAATATTATTTTTGCGCTTTGGCTGGGCAGTTGGTCAGGTTGGCTTTCTGGGAGTAATTGGAATAATTATTTTAGGACACGTTGTTACAATTCCAACCGCATTTGCCGTTGCCGAAATTGCTACCAACCAGCGAGTTCAAGGCGGAGGTGCTTATTACATAATCAGCCGTTCGTTTGGATTAAATATTGGGGGAGCCATTGGAATTGCCTTGTATTTGTCACAGGCAATTAGTGTGGCATTTTATGTTATTGCATTTGGTGAAGCTTTTGAACCTGTAATAAACTGGCTCAGTAACACATACGATTTTCACATCCCCGACCGAAGGTGGATTTCCATTCCTACAATGATACTTTTATCGCTTTTAATTTTAACAAAAGGAGCCAATTTTGGAATGAAAGCATTGTATTTTGTAGTTGCTATTTTGCTTACTTCGCTGGTCATGTTTTTTATGGGTGATTCGCCAATAAAACCAACCGAAATTAATTTCCATGCCAAAGTTCCGGATAACGTAAATTTCTTTTTTGTATTTACCATTATCTTTCCTGCTTTTACAGGACTAGCTGCAGGACTAGGATTATCCGGAGATTTAAAAAATCCGCAAAAATCAATCCCCCAGGGAACTTTGTGGGCCACCATTGTGGGAATGCTGGTTTATATTGCAATTGCCTATAAATTTGCAATTTCCGCCACACCGGAAGATATGGTGAGCGACCAGTTAATAATGAGTAAAATAGCCATTTGGGGGCCGATTATCCCCATTGGATTAGCTGCCGCATCATTAAGTTCGGCACTGGGTTCTATCATAGTTGCTCCACGAACATTGCAGGCAATAGGTTTTGACGATATTTTTCCACAAAAAGCAGTAAACCGATGGTTCGCCAAAGGGAAGGAAAAAGACAATGAACCCGTAAATGGCTCTTTAATTACCATAATTATTGCTTTTGTT
>JABMPI010000244.1 GCA_013203755.1 Bacteroidota bacterium | reverse complement strand
TAATGAATTGGCAGGACGATCATACCATAGTTTCAGGCTGGAATTTTGTTCCTGGTCATTTTTACAGGAAGTAATCATGAAAATGATGATTACCAGTACTAAATAAGTTGATTTTTTCATTTTATTGCTAGTTAAAGTTTAAATTCTTTAATGTTGAAAATTATATCCGTTAAATTTAATAACTATCTAAAATTTTTCTGATAATTTCTAAAACTCAATATTTTACATTTCTGGGCAACAGTTTTAAAGGAAAATTTTTTATCCATGTAATTTTGTTTCCGTGAATTATTCACGGAGGAGTTCTTCAGGGAGTGGTAATCTTCCCCTGACCTCGATTTCCCGGATTCCAAAGTTTTCTTCTCCCTGTATGGGACTGAAAAAGATCCTCAGAAACCTCCCGGTTGCCTGGTCCCGACTCTTAAGTTTCACTTTACGCCCGTCGCCGGGATTTTTTTTCCCCCTGGATATCTCGTGCCAATTTTCTTGGTCGTCAGATATTTTCACCCGGCACTCACAGCCTATCTCCCCGGAAAAAAGAATATTTATTCCGGTTACCTGATAGAAATTCTCTAAATCTACCTGCCACCATAAATTCTTTTTTTCTGTTTCCGGCCTCCAGATTGTCGATGGATCCCCGTCGTTGGCCAGGGAAGCGTTGCTGCTTCCTGCAGAATTATTGCGGGTTGGCCGGGTATTCGAAATATTCCAGGATTTGGTGTGCCGTTTCTGAAAATTATTCATATTACCCTTAAAGGACCGATCAACACTAATTTTTGTCTGCCCTTCCACATATTCTGGTTTTCCGAGGGTGGTAATTTTAATCATATATTCTTTAAGTCCTGGTGAAGTTGCTTTTATCATGGTTTCTCCTCCTTCATAGGTGCGGAATTCGATGGCTGCATGACCATCCAGTATTTGTATATCATTCTCCGTTGTATTTCGAAATGTTATGCTTCTGCCCGTTGGAAACTCACCTGGGCCGGATACAATAGTTAAAGTTACATCCGGACTATTTGAAATATGTTTACCATTTTTCCCGACAACCTTCACATGAACATGCACGTCATCTGTTGCATCTGTTCCTCGAATAACGTTTTTATCAGCATATAGCTCAAGTTTCTCGGGAATTCCTTCCTGTGGCCAGGCAGGTGGTGGAATATTTTTAAAATAATTTCTGTACCAATACCATGAGCGTTTAGGTATGCGGGCAAAATCAACAATTCCCATTTTACCCATTTTACCTGCTATACTACCATGGTCAAATCCACACCAGATTGCATGCCCGCTTCTCCACTCTGGTTTTTCTCCGTTTGAAACAGCTCCCCAACAAGGGATATATTCACCGGGCCTGTCAGCAACGCATGATCCGTATTCACTTACAATGCTTGGGAAACCTGGCTCTCTGTACAAAGTTGCACCATCTCCATTATAACCTGCTAAATCACCAAGAACATCAACATTTTTACGTTGGGCTCCTCCAATTAATGCAGGACGTGTTGGATCCAACTGATGTGATCTATCCACTAAATGAACGAGCATATTCTTCATTTCATATACCACTGAATCGGCAGTAAAGAATGGTTCATTACTCATACTCCAAGCCATTATTGATGGACTATTGCGATTAATACGAATCAACTCTTCTAAGCTTTTCGCAGCACTCTCTTCATAAGGTTTTTGATCCTTTTTATGGATAGGATAGGCACTTGAATCCCAATAGCCATCGTCTTTAAAGCCGCCAATTCCCCAAACACAATTCTCAGGTATGAAAATTAATCCTAACTGATCACATGCAGTAGTAAAAAAAGGGTGATGTGGATAATGTGAGCCGCGAATAAAATTAAAACCTGCATCTTTCATTAATTTTAAATCCCTGTAAATGCCTGCTTGGGTAACAGCATCCCCCCAACCTGCATGATCCTGATGGACATTAACTCCTTCCAGATATAGATGTTCGCCGTTAAGAAAAAAACCTTTGTCAGCTGTCCATTCAAACCACCTGAATCCAAATTTTGACTCATAACTATCAATCATTCTCAACTTTTCAAAAACAAAAGTTTTTACTTTATAAAGGTGAGGTGCATCAGGTGACCACAAGTTGGGATTTTTAATTTCTTCACTTGTTTGATCAAATACAACAACTTCCCCAACTCCTACCTGAAGTTTCGATTCCATTTTGGCAATCTCATTATTGAAGCTATCGACAACAACTGTTTTAACGGTACATTCTTTTATAGTCGAACCAGAATTTTTAATTTCTGTTTTTACATTTACTATTGCTTTTTCCTTTGAAACAACTGGAGTTGTCACAAAAGTCCCATTCCAAATAACATGTAACGGAGCTGTAACAGTTAAGTAAACATCACGATAAATCCCCCCACTAAAAACATGCTCCCCTGCACGAGGGGCAATTTGTGGATTCCAAATATTATTTACTTTTATAGCAAGGCTATTGTCCCCTTGTTTTACATACTTACTAATATTTACAGTAAAACCTGTGTAACCACCTTGGTGTTCTCCAACTTTCTTTCCATTTATGTATATCTCGGCTACCTGAAAAACTCCATCGAATTCAAGCTCAAGGTTTTTGGAAATCCATTCCTTTTCAATCCTTAAATTTTTGCGATACCAACCATAACCAACATAAAATTTTTCAGATCTGAAATATGGAAGACTAAATGTATGCGGTAAACCAACTCTTTCCCATGATTGGTCCATATAATTCTCCTGATATGGTTTATTCTCTGGATCGCCAAGAATAAATCTCCATTCCCTGTTTATATTTTTTTTTATCCTTTTAAAGTATACGTCACCTTCCTTATAATTAGCAGATGAACTCATTACCATCAGAAACGAAATTATTATTAGCAGACTATGTGTTTTCATAAAATATAGATTAC